>NZ_JAWOTW010000016.1:0-122702 GCF_033339075.1 Vibrio sp. 970 | reverse complement strand
TTTAAAATACAAAACGCCCGATGAAGTACATCGAGCGTTTTAGTTAAAAAGTGTCAACCCATATCAGGACGGGTCACTTACTACATACCTAACGCGTATTTCAGTACTTGAGCCTTAATTGGCCCTGAGTTTTCAGCAAGCTTCAATGCAGCATTACGTACGAACTTCAATGGCCCTAGATCGTTGCTAAAACCTTTATAGAAAAAGTCCATGCCCGTCTGCATGAGTAAGTTGTCAGGTCGACGTGCGCGTTCGTATTTCGCGAGTAAGGTATCTTCCAGCTTTTCTTGTTGTTCTGTTACCGAAAGGAGAACGTCTACATCTTTGAAGCCTAAGTTTACCCCTTGCCCTGCAAGCGGGTTGATCGTATGGGCAGAGTCACCCACTAATACGCAATTTTTGCTTGAGTAGCTTTGCGCATGACGACGAGTGAGTGGGAATGAGCCAAACTGTAAAACTTCAATATCGCCTAATTCTGCAGGGAAATGACGTAAGATTTCTTCCCTTAGTTGAGGTTTACCCATCGCACACAGTTGTTTAATACGTTTAGGCGAGTCATACCAAACCAAAGAACCTTGGCCTACTATTTGACCATCGTCATTACTCAAAGAGCACAGAGGTAAAAATGAACGTGGGCCTGAAGGTGTAAATTGTTGCCAAGTAATATCTTGCTGAGGCAATTCTGTTTTCACGTTAATCAACATGCAGTGTTGTCGGTAATCCCACGCAGTTACACCAATTCCAGCCAATTGACGAACTTTAGAGTTTGCACCATCAGCACCAATCACCCAGTTAGCTTCAAACTGCGCCCCACTTTCTAGTGTCACAAGATTTACATCTGCAAACTCAATGGCTTTTAATCGCTCAGGACACATCACGGTTAGATTTTCATACTTAGAGAAGACTTGCCAAAGACCTAATTGGATTAGGCGATTTTCAACGATGTAACCTAGCTGATCCAATGACAATTCATCAGAGTGAAAACGAGTACGGCACTCTGGGTGCTCCCAAGTTTCTAAGCGCCGATAAGGACAAACTCGCATGCTCTTGATCTCTGACCATGCTCCGAGTGAATCAAGTAACTCCACCGACTGGTGCGAGATTGCAGATACACGAATATCCATCGCCTGAGCGGCATCAAAAACTTTAGGTTTTGTACCTTCGACCAAGACAACGCTTCTGCCCTGCTTGGCAAATCCAACAGCGACGGCTGCCCCGACCATACCGCCACCGATCACGGCGATGTCATACTTGTTCATTTTTCACTCTTCATCGTGCTGATTAATTGGCGTTTTTTATTGTACTTTCCATGGCTACTTTTACAAAATTGTTTAACAAAAAACCTTGTTCAGCATAGGGCGAAAAACTAGATTTCATCAGGCTTTGCAGAGAATTAGCTAGATCACTAGTCAGGTGCTTTTTAAAGCAGTACAATACGCCGCTTACCGCCGTGATGGCGGCTATAATTTGAGCAATAGCTCTCCGATTTAAGTACAACTGAACGAGCGAAAGTGAGATGAGTAAGAAACTGCTAATTAAAACCTGGGGCTGCCAGATGAACGAATACGATTCATCAAAAATGGCCGACCTGCTTAATGCTGCAAACGGCTACGAGCTGACGGAAGAGCCAGAGGAAGCAGACGTACTTCTACTTAACACCTGTTCGATCCGTGAAAAAGCGCAAGAGAAAGTTTTCCACCAGCTAGGCCGCTGGAAAACACTAAAAGATAAAAAACCTGGCGTAGTTATCGGTGTAGGTGGTTGTGTAGCAACGCAAGAAGGTGACCATATTCGTGAACGTGCACCATACGTTGACGTTATTTTTGGCCCACAAACTTTGCACCGCCTACCTGAGATGATCAAACAATCTCAGTCCGATGATGCACCAGTTATGGACATTTCGTTCCCAGAGATCGAAAAATTCGACCGCCTACCTGAACCTCGCGCTGAAGGTGCGACAGCATTCGTTTCTATTATGGAAGGCTGCTCTAAGTACTGTACTTACTGTGTCGTACCGTACACTCGTGGTGAAGAAGTAAGCCGTCCAATGGATGACGTACTGTTCGAAATCGCCCAACTTGCTGAACAAGGCGTACGTGAAGTAAACCTTCTGGGTCAAAACGTAAACGCGTACCGTGGTCCTATGCACGATGGTGAGATCTGTTCATTTGCAGAACTGCTTCGTTTGGTTGCGTCTATCGATGGTATCGACCGTATTCGTTTCACGACGAGCCACCCGTTAGAATTCACAGACGACATCATCGCAGTATACGAAGATACGCCAGAACTTGTGAGCTTCCTGCACTTACCTGTGCAAAGTGGTAGTGACCGTATCCTAACGATGATGAAACGCCCTCACACCGCTATCGAATACAAATCGATCATCCGTAAACTGCGTAAAGCTCGTCCTGATATCCAAATCAGTTCAGACTTTATTGTTGGTTTCCCTGGTGAGACAGACAAAGACTTCCAAGACACCATGAAGCTAATCAAAGATGTAGACTTTGACATGAGCTTCAGCTTTATTTTCTCTCCACGTCCAGGTACGCCGGCAGCGGATTACCCTTGTGATGTGTCAGAACAAGTGAAGAAAGAGCGCCTTTACGAACTACAGCAAACTATCAATGCTCAAGCGATGCGTTACTCTCGCTTAATGCTTGGCACAGAACAACGTGTTCTAGTTGAAGGTCCTTCGAAGAAAAACCTAATGGAACTACGCGCTCGTACAGAAAACAACCGTGTAGTAAACTTTGAAGGTAGTGCAGACCTAATTGGTCAGTTCGTTGATGTGAAGATCGTAGACGTATTTGCAAACTCACTGCGTGGTGAGCTAGTACGTACTGAAAAAGACATGGATCTTCGTAGTGTGATTTCCCCAACGCAGATGATGGCGAAAACACGTCGCGAAGATGAGCTGGGTGTAGCTACTTTTACGCCGTAAGCTCGTATAAATAGCCATAGAGAGCCTGGTCGTTATCAGGCTCTCACTAAGTGGCAAAAAATGAGAGGCAACATTGAGCAATAAAATCGTAACTCTAGAAATTAACCTAGAACCTTCAGACAACCGCCGACTAGCTAGCCTGTGCGGTCCATTCGATGACAACATCAAGCATTTAGAACGTCGTCTAGGCGTTGAAATTAACCACCGTAGTGACCACTTTACGATTGTCGGTAAACCTCATACCGCATCAGCTGCGCTGGATATCCTGAAAACTCTATATGTTGATACCGCACCTGTACGAGGTGAGATCCCAGATATTGAGCCTGAGCAAATCCATCTAGCGATCAAAGAGTCTGGTGTTCTTGAGCAGAATACTGAGTCTAACATCGAGCATGGTAAAGAAGTCTTCGTCAAAACCAAGAAAGGTGTGATCAAACCACGTACGCCAAACCAAGCGCAGTACTTGGTTAACATGGTCACGCATGATATTTCTTTTGGTATTGGCCCGGCTGGTACAGGTAAAACCTACCTTGCTGTAGCAGCAGCTGTTGACGCACTAGAGCGCCAAGAGATCCGCCGTATTCTACTTACTCGTCCAGCGGTTGAAGCTGGTGAGAAATTGGGCTTCCTGCCTGGTGATTTAAGCCAGAAAGTCGACCCATACCTACGTCCGCTATACGACGCCCTATTTGAAATGCTGGGCTTTGAGCGCGTAGAGAAGCTGATTGAACGTAACGTGATTGAGGTTGCTCCTCTTGCTTACATGCGTGGTCGTACTCTAAACGACGCCTTCATCATTCTTGATGAGAGTCAGAACACCACTGTTGAGCAGATGAAGATGTTCCTAACGCGTATTGGTTTTAACTCTCGCGCGGTTATCACTGGTGATGTCACGCAGATTGACTTACCTCGTGGTGCGAAATCGGGTCTTCGTCATGCTATTGAAGTACTAAGCGAAGTTGACGACATCAGCTTTAACTTCTTCTTAGCCGACGACGTTGTACGTCACCCTGTGGTTGCTCGTATCGTTAACGCGTACGAGAAGTGGGAAGCACAAGACCAGAAAGAGCGTAAAGAGTTCGAGAAACGCCGTCGTGAAGAACGCGATGCGAAGTTACTAGAAGCAGCAAAAGCCGAACTGAATGCACAAGTTGCTTCAACTAAGGAATAATCATGGCGATTGAACTTGATCTGCAACTGGCAGTCGAAAATGAAGAAGGTCTGCCTTCGCAGCAAGATTTCCAATTGTGGCTAGATAAGACAATTCCTCTCTTCCAGCCACAAGCCGAAGTCACCATTCGTATTGTTGATGAACAAGAAAGTCATACGCTCAACCATGAGTATCGCGGCAAAGATAAACCAACTAATGTGTTGTCGTTTCCATTTGAAGCACCTCCTGGTATGGAAATAGATTTACTTGGTGATTTGATTATTTGCCGCCAAGTTGTTGAAAAAGAGGCGGTTGAACAGAGCAAGCCTCTGCTAGCACATTGGGCGCATATGGTTGTACATGGCAGCTTGCATCTGCTAGGTTATGATCATATAGAGGATGACGAAGCCGAAGAGATGGAGTCCCTCGAAACCGAAATCATGCAAGGTATGGGTTATGAAGATCCTTACATTGCTGAAAAAGAGTAGCTATTGGCCACTCGACAGGGAAAGGCGAACCACCTAAATGACTCTCGTGTTCGCCTCTCTATGTGTGCTATCACACTTCTGATAGCGTTACTTAATTGAGAAACAATGAACGAAGATAATTCTCCCTCTTCTAACGAAGATAAGAAAGAAAAGGCAGAAGGTCCGAGTAGAAAGTCCTTCTTTGAACGTCTAGGTCAACTATTTCAGGGCGAACCAAAAGATCGCCAAGAGCTTGTGGATGTTATCCGCGACTCTGAAGTTAACGACCTGATTGACCATGACACTCGCGATATGCTCGAAGGTGTTATGGAAATCTCCGAAATGCGTGTGCGTGACATTATGATCCCGCGTTCGCAAATGGTTACCGTTGAGCGTACTCACGACCTTGATACCTTGGTTGCTTTGATTACCGATGCTCAACACTCTCGCTACCCTGTGATCAGCGAAGATAAAGACCATGTGGAAGGCATACTTCTAGCGAAGGACTTACTTAAATACTTAGGCTCAGGCAGTAATCCATTTGATATCGAAGAAGTCATTCGACCAGCGGTTGTAGTACCGGAAAGTAAACGCGTTGATCGACTGCTGAAAGAATTCCGTGAAGAACGTTATCATATGGCCATTGTTGTCGATGAATTCGGTGGTGTTTCTGGTCTTGTGACCATTGAAGATATCCTTGAGGAAATCGTCGGGGATATTGAAGATGAATTCGATGAAAGTGAAGAGACGGACATTCGTAAGCTGAGCAAGCATACGTTTGCTGTCAGAGCGCTGACAACCATCGAAGAGTTTAATGAGACATTCGGAACCAACTTCAGCGATGAGGAAGTTGATACCGTTGGTGGTATGGTCATGACTGCCTTTGGTCACTTACCTTCTCGTGGTGAACTGGTTGAAATTGAAGGCTACAACTTCAAAGTCACCGCTGCCGATAACCGTCGTGTCATTCAACTCCAAGTGACGATCCCAGACGAAGAAACCCTGGTTGAAGCCACTCAAGAGTAACGCGATACCCATTGGGAATCTCAGAAATTACAATGATGAATGAACTCTTTCATCGCCTTAAGCGGCCCTTAGTGGCCGCTTTTGTTGGCGCCTCTACTACACTCGCTTTCGCTCCTTACCAGCTGTGGCCTATTGCCATTCTTAGCCCTGCAATTCTACTGATTCTTCTTGCTAACCAAACTCCGAAACGCGCACTATGGATTGGTTATGCTTGGGGGTTAGGTCAATTTGCAACTGGCGTTAGCTGGGTTTACGTCAGTATCTCCGGTTTTGGCGGTATGCCGCTCATTGCCAATTTATTTTTAATGGGCTTACTTGTTGCCTACTTGGCTGTTTATTCAGGCTTATTTGCTTGGCTCAACAACAAGCTGTTTCCTCAATTTACGCTCACAAAAGCACTTCTCGCTGCACCTGCTTTATGGCTGATAAGTGATTGGTTGCGTGGTTGGGTGATGACCGGCTTCCCTTGGTTGTGGCTAGGCTATAGCCAGATAGATGCTCCACTCGCAAGCTTTGCACCAATTGGCGGCGTAGAACTGCTTACTCTATTTATCCTTATCAGCGCAGGGGCGTTAGCCTATGCATGGATTCATAAGCAGTGGCTGATGGTGATTATCCCTGCGGTATTACTCAGTACTGGCTTTGGGATTCGCAACTACGATTGGGTAACACCCCGACCAGAAGACACGACTAAGCTCGCGCTGATTCAAGGTAACGTAGACCAGAACCTAAAGTGGCTACCAAGTCAACGCTGGCCAACCATCATGAAGTACGCTGACTTAACTCGTGAAAACTGGGATGCAGACATTATCGTTTGGCCAGAAGCAGCAATTCCCGCTTTTGAAATTGAAGTGCCTTCATTTTTGAGCAATATCGACAGCGCTGCAAAAATGAATAACAGCGCAATCATCACCGGTGTCGTCAACCAAGCTGAAGACCGACAGTTCTACAACAGTATTCTGTCCCTCGGCATCACACCATACGGTGACTACAGCTTCGATTTAAGCGAACGTTACCATAAGCATCACCTACTACCGTTTGGTGAGTTTGTACCATTTGAAGATATTTTGCGCCCATTAGCGCCATTCTTTAACCTACCGATGTCGTCGTTTAGCCGTGGGGCTTTTGTGCAGCCAAACATCGTTGCGAATGGCATGCACATGGCACCAGCGCTTTGCTATGAGATCATCTTTAATGAGCAAGTGCGTCAAAATGTGACTGACGAAACAGACTTCATTCTAACGCTTTCAAATGATGCATGGTTTGGTCACTCTATCGGTCCTCTTCAGCATATGGAGATCGCCCGTATGCGTGCCTTAGAGTTAGGTAAACCGCTCATCCGCTCGACTAACAACGGATTAACAGCGGTAACCGATCACAAAGGTAAAATCGTTGAGCAAGTACCGCAGTTTGAAACTGCAGTACTGCGCGCAGAGCTCACCCCAACCAATGGACAAACGCCATATCGAGTCCTTGGTACTTGGCCATTGTATATTTGGGTTGGGTTAAGTTTAGCGCTGGCTTTCGGCTTAAGAAGAAAACAGAGCTGATAACAGCTTGAAAGTAGAAAAGACAAAAAAGAGGCGACTAAGCCTCTTTTTTATTCATAGCATTATACTGTCGTTACGCGCCATTTATGGCTTTAATGACTGACGAGTAAAGCCTTTGTGACCACATTTAATACACGGAATGATTACAGTTGGGTGGTTATACGTTGTCTTGTGACCACACTCATCACAGACTAAAGTGCCTAAGCCTATCACCTCTCCTGCTTCATATAGCCCTTGATGCTCTAAGTCATCGAACAACTCAACCCACTCAACTTTAGTTCGGTCAGTAATCTCTAACAGCCCTTGCCATATCGAGTCCGCAATCGTTAAGTAAAACGGGCCGCTTTTGCTATCCTCGTAACTCTCTGAAAACTCTTTTAAGTCTGCTTTAAGGTACGCTTTGATTAAAGCTAATTCATCTTTGGTCAAGTCATTAGCAGCATCCACCACTTTGCCCGACGTCTCAATCGCTTTGTTAACTTCTTCCGGACTGTGCTTCAAGGTTTCAATCACATCCTCGAGCATTTCCTCATAACCTGTTTTACGTTTAGGCATAACTGACCTCCATCTTTCTCCTACCTGCGTCACTTAAGGGCGCATGGGTACAGATTGGCTATTGTTGTGATCCCTAGCTTTAGGTATTCTATGACGATCTATTTAAGTCTGTTCTAACCGAACTCACAAATTCCAAGATAACGGATACCATCGATGCAAGAACAATACAACCCACAAGATATTGAACAAAAAGTTCAAAAGCACTGGGATGACAACAAAACCTTTGTTGTAAGTGAAGACCCAAATAAAGAAAAATTCTACTGTCTGTCCATGTTCCCATACCCAAGTGGTCGACTGCACATGGGTCACGTGCGCAACTACACTATCGGTGATGTAGTATCTCGTTTCCAACGCCTACAAGGCAAAAACGTGATGCAACCTATCGGTTGGGACGCATTCGGTCTACCTGCAGAAAACGCAGCAGTAAAAAACAAAACTGCGCCAGCACCTTGGACTTACGAAAACATCGAATACATGAAGAACCAACTTAAGCTTCTAGGCTTTGGTTACGATTGGAACCGTGAATTCGCAACATGTACACCGGAGTACTACCGCTGGGAACAAGAGTTCTTCACTAAACTTTACGAGAAAGGTTTAGTTTACAAAAAGACTTCTTCTGTTAACTGGTGTCCTAACGACCAAACTGTTCTTGCAAACGAGCAGGTTGAAGACGGTTGTTGCTGGCGTTGTGATACGCCTGTAGAGCAAAAAGAAATCCCTCAATGGTTCATCAAAATCACTGAGTACGCTCAAGAGCTACTAGACGACTTAGACAAGCTTGAAGGTTGGCCTGAAATGGTGAAGACCATGCAGCGCAACTGGATTGGTCGTTCTGAAGGTGTTGAACTGAAGTTTGAAGTTAAGGGTCAACAAGACCTAGAAGTTTACACAACACGTCCAGATACGCTAATGGGTGTGACTTACGTGGGTATCGCAGCCGGCCACCCTCTTGCAGCTCTTGCAGCAGAGAACAATCCAGAGCTTGCAGCGTTTATCGACGAATGTAAGAACAACAAGGTTGCAGAAGCTGAGCTAGCGACAATGGAGAAGAAAGGTATGGCAACTGGCCTTACTGCTATTCATCCATTGAACGGCCGCGAAGTACCAGTATACGTAGCAAACTTCGTACTGATGGACTACGGTACAGGCGCGGTAATGGCTGTACCTGCGCACGACCAACGTGACTACGAGTTCGCAACGAAGTACGGTCTAGACATCGTGCCTGTTATCAAGCCTGCTGATGGCAGCGAGCTAGACATCTCTGAAGCAGCATACACAGAGAAAGGTGTACTGTTCGATTCAGGTGAATTCGACGGCCTCGAATTCCAAGCGGCGTTCGATGCAATTGCAGCGAAGCTAGAAGCAGAAGGCAAAGGCACTAAGACTGTAAACTTCCGTCTACGCGACTGGGGTGTATCTCGTCAACGTTACTGGGGCGCACCAATCCCAATGGTAACGACTGAAGACGGTGAAGTTCACCCAGTACCTGCTGACCAACTACCAGTGATTCTTCCAGAAGACGTGGTAATGGACGGCGTAACCAGCCCAATCAAAGCAGACAAAGAGTGGGCGAAGACAACCTTTAACGGCGAACCTGCTCTACGTGAGACAGATACGTTCGATACATTCATGGAATCTTCTTGGTACTACGCGCGTTATTGTTCACCGCAAGCAGACGACATCCTAGATCCAGAAAAAGCAAACTACTGGCTACCAGTAGACCAGTACATCGGTGGTATCGAGCACGCTTGTATGCACCTACTGTACTCACGCTTCTTCCACAAACTACTGCGCGATGCGGGTTACGTAACTTCTGACGAACCGTTCAAGCAACTACTGTGTCAAGGCATGGTACTGGCTGATGCGTTCTACTTCGAGAACGAGAAAGGCGGCAAAGAGTGGGTAGCTCCAACAGACGTAGCCGTTGAACGTGATGGTAAAGGCCGCATTACTTCTGCTAAAGACACTGAAGGTCGTGATGTAACGCACTCAGGCATGATCAAGATGTCTAAGTCTAAGAACAACGGTATCGACCCTCAAGAAATGGTAGACAAGTACGGCGCTGACACAGTACGCCTATTCATGATGTTCGCGTCTCCAGCGGACATGACACTTGAATGGCAAGAGTCTGGCGTAGAAGGTGCGAACCGCTTCCTAAAACGTGTTTGGAAACTAGTTAAAGAGCACACAGCGAAAGGCGCAGCAGAAGCAGTAGATACCTCAGCGCTTTCTGGTGATCAAAAAGCACTTCGCCGCGACGTTCACAAGACTATCGCGAAAGTGACGGACGATATCGCTCGTCGTCAAACATTCAACACCGCGATCGCTGCGATAATGGAGCTGATGAACAAACTAGCGAAAGCGCCTCAAGAATCTGCGCAAGATCGTGCAATCCTTGACGAAGCACTGAAAGCTATTGTTGTCATGCTTTACCCTATCACTCCGCATATCTCATACGAGCTATGGGCAGCACTAGGTGAAACAGACATTGATAACGCGGCATGGCCGACGTTTGACGAAAAAGCGCTAGTTGAAGACGAAAAAACTATCGTTGTTCAAGTTAACGGTAAGCTACGTGCGAAGCTAACAGTCCCAGCTGATATCTCTAAAGACGATATCGAACAGCTTGGTCTAAACGACGAAAACGTGGTTAAGTTCACTGATGGCCTGACTATTCGTAAAGTTATTTACGTTCCAGGTAAACTGCTGAACATCGTTGCAAACTAATCACAGCTTGCAATTTGTCTCTGTTTAGCGAACTTATTTGTTAACCAAGAGTCATTAAACAGGGTAGTTCGCTACCCTGTTTATTTACCTCAAACCATTCACATGAGTGGTTTAAGGTAAATAACCCCTTCAATTTAGGATGAATACAATCAATGCGCTTTTTCTCTTTGATTAAACTACCAGTGGTATTGGTATTAGCGGGGCTTCTTTCTGCCTGTGGTTTTCACCTTCGCGGCGAGTATTCCGTACCGGAAGAGCTGCACACTATGTCTTTCTCCAGCTACGATGAATACAGTGAATTAACTCGCTATGTTCGCTCTCAACTCGAACTGAACAAAGTTGAACTTGTTCAACCATCATCGACGGTACCCAACCTTCATTTGACGGAAGCGACAATCGATGAGCGTACACTATCGCTTTATCAAAATAGCCGTGCAGCAGAAAAAGAGCTGACATACGTAGTAAAATACCGTGTGACAATTCCTGGCTATGGTTCTAAAAACTTTACGACAACAGTAAACCGCAACTACCTAGACAACCCGTTGACCGCACTTGCAAAATCTGTTGAGCGTGACGTAATTGAAGACGAGATGCGCTTGCAAGCTGCAAAACAGATGATGCGCCAGTTGGGCCGTATTCGTGCCGAATATGAAGCAGGACAAATCTCTGAGCCAGCGAACAAAAACTCTTAGTCACTATGCGAATTTATGCCGATAAGCTAACGGATCACTTAACTAAACAAGTTAAACAGGTTTACTTAATCTTTGGTAATGAGCCGTTACTGATTCAAGAAAGCCGCCAAGCAATCCAAAAGGCAGCGTTTCAGCAAGGTTTTGAGGAAAAACACCGTTTTGCGGTGGATGCTAGCATCGACTGGAATCAAGTTTACGACTGTTTCCAAGCGATGAGCCTGTTTTCAAACCGTCAACTGATTGAGCTTGAAATTCCTGAAAGTGGCGTGACAACCGCCGTCAGCAAAGAGCTGCAAACACTGTGTGATATGCTTCATGATGACATCATGCTCGTCATTGTTGGTAGCAAACTGACCAAAGCCCAAGAAAATGCGAAATGGTTCAAAGCATTAAGCTCAAAAGGCGATTGGGTAAGCTGCTTGTCGCCAGATCTACAACGCTTACCTATGTTCATTCAGACACGTTGCCGCACGTTGGGACTAAAACCCGATCAACAATCACTGCAAATGTTGGCTCAATGGCATGAAGGTAACCTATTTGCATTGACACAAAGCTTAGAGAAATTGGCCCTACTCTATCCGGATGGTGAGCTGACCATCATACGTTTAGAGGAAGCCCTAAGTCGCCATAATCACTTCACTACCTTTAACTGGATCGACGCCTTACTGGCAGGTAAAGCAAACCGTGCACAACGTATTCTTCGCCAACTTGAGGCGGAAGGGGTTGAGACCGTGATCTTGATTCGAAGTGTACAAAAAGAGTTGAGCCAACTTTTAAATATGCATCAAGACTTAACTCAAATGGGAATGAACCAGGTATTTGAGAAATATCGAGTTTGGCAAAACAAGCGTCCACTCTATAACGCAGCACTGACCCGCTTATCAGCGAGTCGTATTTGTGCATTGCTCTCCTTGTTGGCTCAAGCCGAGATAAAAGCCAAAACTCAGTATGACGAGTCTGTATGGCCAACTATTCATCAGTTGAGCTTAGAAACCTGCTCTCCTGATATTAAGCTGGCAATTTAAAAATCAAAGCGTGATATAGTGCGCGACCTGTTTTGCAAGCAAGAATGTAAAACACTTTAGAGATAAGAGACAAACCGAGGAAAACCGAGTGCTTCGCGAAGAACTGAAAGACTTTTTAGCTGATAAAGCCGACGACATGAAAGCGGAAGACATTATCGTCCTAAATGTGGAAGATAAATCAAGCGTGACAGATTACATGATCATCTGTACTGGTACATCCAAACGCCACGTTTCATCCATCGCTGACCATGTTGCAACAGAAGTGAAAAAAGCCGGTCTTGAGCCACTAGGAATGGAAGGTGAAAACGAAGGTGAATGGGTAGTCCTAGATATGGGCGACGCCATGCTTCACGTGATGCAAGAAGAGCACCGCGAACTCTACCAGCTAGAAAAACTCTGGGGTTAATCTTTTGAAAATTCAACTAATTGCTGTTGGCACAAAAATGCCAAAATGGGTTGAGGAAGGCTTTCAAGAATATCGTCGCCGTTTCCCGCATGATATGCCGTTGGAGTTGATTGAAATCTCTGCTGGTAAGCGTGGTAAGAATGCCGATATCGCTCGCATCCTGCAAAAAGAAGGAGAAGCGATGCTCGCGGCGGTACCAAAAGGCAACCGTATCGTCACGTTAGATATCCCAGGTAAAAAATGGGACACTCCTCAACTCGCTGAGCAGTTAGAAGCTTGGAAATTAGATGGCCGTGATGTATCAATATTAATCGGCGGTCCTGAAGGACTCGCTCCTGCATGCAAAGCTGCAGCAGACCAAAGCTGGTCATTGTCTGCCTTAACGCTACCCCACCCTCTAGTGCGTATCGTAATGGCAGAAAGCTTGTACCGAGCGTGGAGCATCACCGCTAACCACCCTTATCATCGCGAATAATCGTTGTTTAACTTTAGAGCCAAGCGTTAATGATTCGTAAACGACGCAGTCAAATCCGAGATTATCAAGCCGAAGCGCGTCTGTTTGCCAGCCGCGCTATTGTTGCTTTTATCGGCATTGTTGTCTTGATGGGAGCTCTGGTTGCCAACATGTACAACATTCAGGTGAACCAGTTTCAAGACTATCAAACCCGCTCGAACGATAACCGCATCAAAGTAGTGCCTATCGCGCCTAACCGAGGTCTAATTTATGACCGAAATGGCGTTTTACTGGCAGAGAACCGTCCCGTCTTTAACTTAGAACTGACCCCAGAAAAAATTAAAGACATTGATGCAACCATCCAAGAATTACAGACTATTCTGGAAATTACACCAGACCAGATTGAACGTTTCCACCACGAGCGTAAACGGACTCGTCGATTTAAATCGGTCCCACTGCTTACCCAACTGAACGAAAAACAAGTAGCGGTATTCTCCGTCAATCAGTACCGCTTTCCAGGTGTGGAAATAAGTGCGACCTTAAAGCGCTACTACCCTTTCAGCGAAGTCTTAACCCACGTGATTGGGTATGTTTCTCGAATCAATGATCGCGACATGCAGCGCCTGATCCGAGAAGAAAAAGACGCAAACTATCAAGCCACTCGCGACATTGGTAAGCTGGGTATTGAAAAATACTACGAAGACCTCTTACACGGTACAGCCGGATATCAAGAAGTCGAGGTAAACAGCCGCGGCCGAGTAATTCGTACCTTAAAGTACGTTCCACCTGTACCCGGAAAAGACATCGTTTTAAACCTTGATATCAACTTGCAGTTGTACGTACACCAATTATTGGACGGCCGCCGAGGCAGTGCTGTAGTAATCGATCCTAGAGACAACGGCGTACTGGCTATGGTTTCGAGCCCTAGCTACGATCCTAACTCGTTCGTGCACGGAATCTCAGGTAAAGACTATCGCGCCCTTTTGAACGATAAAAACCGTCCTTTGGTCAACCGCACTACACTTGGCATTTACCCTCCTGCGTCTACCATCAAACCATTTATGGCGGTAGCCGCGCTGCAAGAAGGTGTCGTCACACCTAACACCACACGAAATGACCCTGGTTATTGGCGCATACCAAACTCCAACACACGCCCGTTTCGTGACTGGTTGCGTTGGGGGCACGGGCGCGTCGATATCATTAAGTCGATCGAAGAGTCTGTTGATACCTTCTACTATCAAATCGCTTATGACATGGGTATTGACCGTATTTCGAATTGGATGATGATGTTCGGTTTTGGTGATTACACTGGCATTGATATCTACGAAGAAAGTAAGGCGAATATGCCGACTCGTGACTGGAAAATGTCTCGCCATAAAACCCCATGGTATAAAGGTGATACGATCCCTGTGGGTATCGGCCAAGGATATTGGACAGCAACACCAATGCAAATCGCCAAAGCAACCTCCGTATTAGTAAACGAGGGAGAAGTGATCGCACCTCACTTGCTCAAAGCGACGATAGAAAATGGTAACGACTTCGAAGAGCAGCAAACGACAGAATACGTGACTTACCCACCAATCAAGAATGTGCCTAAAAAGTACTGGGATATGGCGAAAGAAGGCATGCGTCGGGTAAACCATGGCACGCGCGGAACAGCTCGTCGCTCATTCTACAAAATGAATTATGAAACAGCGGGTAAATCAGGTACTGCACAGGTCTTCGGTCTGGGTGAAAACGAAGAGTACAACGCCGATGAGATCGCCGAGCACTTACGTGACCATGCGTTATTTACTGGCTTTGCACCATTTGATGATCCTAAAGTGGTCGTCACTGTAGTACTAGAAAATGCCGGTGGTGGTTCTAGTAACGGTGCCCCAGTAGTAAGGAAAATTTTTGACCGAGTCGTTCTTGGTCCAGAAGAAATTGAGCCTGAAAACAATGCGAAGAAAGAGGTAAAACAGTAATGAAGATGGATCCCTCTACAGGTAAAAATCGCGCCCTGTTTGAACGCTTCCATATCGACTTACCACTCCTACTTGGCATACTGGCCCTGATGGGGTTTGGCCTGGTGATCATGTACAGCGCCAGTGGCCAAAGTTTACTGATGATGGATCGCCAAGCCATGCGAATGGTGCTTTCACTCGTTGTGATGCTCGTCCTTGCACAGCTTTCTCCACGAACTTACGAAAGCTTGGCACCTTTGATGTTCGTTGGTGGCGTTATACTGCTTTTCGGCGTGCTGTTTTTCGGTGAAGCATCGAAAGGCGCGCAGCGTTGGCTTAACCTCGGTTTTGTGCGCTTTCAACCGTCAGAGCTATTGAAGCTCGCGGTGCCATTAATGGTAGCTCGCTATGTTGGTAGACAGCCCCTCCCACCAACGCTAAGAACACTCATTGTTGCACTGATTATGGTCTGCTTACCAACCATTCTCATTGCAAAACAGCCTGACTTAGGTACCTCAATCCTGATCGCGGCTTCCGGTATTTTTGTTATCTTCCTCGCAGGCATTAGCTGGAAAATAATTGCTGGTGCTGCGATTGCATTAGGTGGTTTCATTCCAATTCTGTGGTTTTTCTTGATGCGAGAGTATCAAAAAGTGCGAGTTCGTACTCTATTTAACCCGGAGTCTGATCCGCTAGGAGCGGGCTACCACATTATTCAGAGTAAAATTGCGATTGGCTCCGGCGGTATTTCCGGCAAAGGTTGGTTGCAAGGTACGCAGTCACAACTAGAATTTCTTCCTGAACGACACACTGACTTTATCTTTGCAGTAATTGCTGAAGAATGGGGTATGATTGGCTTCCTTTGCCTTTTAGCCATCTATCTATTTATTATTGGACGAGGTTTATATCTCGCCAGCCAAGCGCAAACCGCATTTGGACGAATGATGGCAGGCAGTATTGTACTCAGCTTCTTCGTGTATATTTTTGTAAATATTGGCATGGTAAGTGGCATCCTACCTGTAGTAGGTGTACCGTTGCCACTCATCAGTTATGGCGGCACATCAATGGTAACCTTGATGGCTGGTTTTGGTATTCTGATGTCGATTCATACGCACCGAAAAGCATTCTCTAAGGCGACCTAGACATGCAAAAACGCGCTTTATATTCCTTGGTTTTCTCTGCTCTTATTTTGGCAGGCTGTTCATCAACTAGCCAAAAAGAACAAGAAGGCCGTTACGAACTCGAATCCGATGTTGCACCGGATACACCGCTTTCAGTCGAACACATCGAGGATGCGCATCCTAAATATGAACCGTACAGCCTAGGTGGGAACAAAGATTACCACTTACGTGGCAAAGACTACAAAATAGTTCGCAATGCGAAAGGCTTTAAAGAAAAAGGCCGAGCATCTTGGTATGGGAAAAAATTCCAAGGTCATTTGACTTCTAATGGCGAAATCTATGACATGTACTCAATGACGGCAGCGCATAAAACGCTACCGTTACCAAGTTACGTAAAAGTTACCAATACTGACAACGGCAAAACCACCATAGTACGAGTTAATGACCGAGGTCCTTTTCACGATGGCCGTATCATTGATTTAAGCTATGCCGCCGCGCACAAGTTAGATGTCATAAAAACAGGCACCGCGAACGTGGAAATTGAAGTGATCAGTATCAATCAGCCCACGGATAAAAAGTCATTAGAAGCGCACCCTAGGTACGTTATTCAAGTGGCATCATCAAAAAATGAAGAACGCGCGCGAACTTTAGGTACCGAGCTTGGTCAAAAATTGGATACAGAAACTTTCCTAGAGAGTGCGAAAGAGTCTTATCGCTTGTTGTTAGGGCCATTTACTGACTATTCCCTGACGCAAGCCACATTAGATAAAGTAAAGTTGCTCGGCTATTCGTCTGCATTTATTAAAAAACACAACACTGCCAAATGACCTCGTGTCATGAATTTCTCTTTGATCCCCCTCTTACATAACTAGGGATTCTGATAAGATGTCTGCAGTTAACCCAAAAATTTGAATTACCATGAATAAAAATAAGTTTGTGAAATCTATTCTCGTTTCTTCGGTTGCCCTTTCTGCAACTTTCGCTCAATCTGCTCTTGCATCACCTATCGTTGTTCCAGATGCCCCTCAAATCGCGGCGAAGGGCTACGTGCTGATGGATTACCATTCAGGTAAAGTACTGGCAGAGAAAGAGATGAACACAAAATTGTCTCCAGCTAGTCTGACTAAGATGATGACCAGCTATGTAATCGGCCAAGAGCTAGCGCGTGGTAATATCTCAGAAGATGATGATGTCACCATCAGTAAAAATGCGTGGGCGAAAAACTTCCCTGATTCATCAAAGATGTTCATTGAAGTAGGCACAACAGTTAAAGTACGTGACCTGAACCGAGGTATCATCGTCCAGTCAGGTAACGATGCCTGTGTTGCGATGGCAGAACATATTGCAGGTTCAGAAGATGCATTTGTTGACCTAATGAACGCTTGGGCCAACACATTGGGTATGACTAACTCGCACTTTGCCAATGTTCATGGCTTAGATAACGCAGAATTGTACTCAACACCATACGACATGGCACTGCTAGGTAAAGCACTTATCCGTGACGTACCAAATGAGTACCGAGTGTACTCAGAGAAGAAATTTACTTACAACGGCATCACCCAATACAACCGTAACGGTCTACTTTGGGATAAGAGCATGAACGTTGACGGCATCAAAACGGGTCACACAAGTAATGCGGGTTACAGCCTAGTAAGTTCAGCAACTGAAGGTCAAATGCGCTTGGTTGCGGTCGTTATGGGTACTAAAGATGCCAATGCTCGTAAGTCAGAAAGCAAAAAGCTGCTAAGCTACGGCTTCCGTTTCTTCGAAACAGTGGCACCGCACAAAGCAGGTGAAACGTTCGTAGAAGAAAAAGTGTGGATGGGTAACAAAGACACCGTAGCACTGGGTCTTGACCAAGATACTTACGTAACACTACCGCGTGGTGAAGCGAAAAACCTAAAAGCAAGCTTCGTCCTTGAAAAAGAGCTAGAAGCCCCAATTAATAAAGGTGATGTAGTTGGTAAGCTATACTATCAGATCGATGGTGAAGATATTGCCGAGTACCCACTAATGGCACTAGAAACCGTAGAGCAAGGTAGTCTATTTAGCCGCATGTGGGATTACATCGTATTGTTATTCAAGAGCTTCTTCTAAAAAGAACGTTAGAGTAGCAAACTTATTCGCAAAGCCGCCTGAATGGGCGGCTTTTTAAGTTTGAGCTCCTCGTCTTGAGTTCCCCCTAATTTGACTGTACTATTTCGCACCGCAACGAATATCTACTGGAGTTATCGATATGCTAACCATCAACTCTGATGCAAAATTAAAAGACCTGCTTGAGTTCCCTTGTTCATTTACTTACAAGGTAATGGGTCATGCAAAGCCTGAACTTCCAGAGCTTGTTCTTGAAGTTATTCAGCGCCATGCTCCAGGTGACTACAGCCCGACCGTTAAACCAAGTGCTAAGGGCAACTACCACTCTGTGTCAATCAACATTACTGCAACCTCTATCGAGCAGGTTGAGACACTGTACAAAGAGTTAGGTGAAATTGACATCGTACGCATGGTTCTATAATTTTTTGATAGATTAAATTTTTTTTGAAAGCAGCTTTGGCTGCTTTCTTTTTATTTATCAAAGAGATAACGAGGCTTTACATCGCTTTCAGTTAAAAATCTGTTACGCAGCGGTAGAGCATCAGGGTTATCCGGTTTATAATCCAAAAACTTTATATATTAGCAACAGGAATTCCCATGCAACACCAACTTGTTGTAAAACGACTTGGCCGCCAAGACTATGAGCCTGTATGGAAGGCGATGCATGAGTTCACCGACCAACGCACAGAAGAAACCCGTGATGAAGTCTGGTTGGTAGAACATAACCCAGTATTTACGCAAGGACAGGCAGGTAAAGCTGAGCACTTGATTAACACTGGCGATATTCCTGTTGTACAAAGTGATCGCGGAGGTCAGGTTACGTATCATGGCCCTGGTCAGTTGGTCGCCTACTTCTTGATCAACCTACGCCGCAAAAAATTAGGTGTACGAGATCTCGTTACCACAATCGAGAACCTCGTGATCAACACGCTAAAAGCATACAATATTGGCTCAGCCGCGCGACCTGACGCACCAGGTGTCTACGTTGCCGGTAAGAAAATATGCTCTCTCGGTTTACGCATTCGTAAAGGATGCTCGTTTCATGGTTTAGCCTTGAACGTAAATATGGATTTAACACCGTTTCTGCGTATTAACCCTTGTGGTTATGAAGGTATGGAAATGGTTCAGGTCAGCCAATTTGGCGGCCCAGACAATGTAGAAGCCGTAGAAAAACAATTAATAGAAGAACTCGTTACTTTGCTCGATTATGAGCAAGTAGAATTCAGCACAGAAGCACCTTCTCAAGGTAATAAAGCATGAGCAAACCAATCCAGATGGAAAAAGGCGTTAAATATCGTGACGCCGATAAAATGGCATTGATTCCCGTAAAGAACATGCCTACAGAGCAGAAAGAAGTGCTACGTAAGCCTGATTGGATGAAGATCAAGCTACCAGCCGACAGCCAACGAATTCAAGACATCAAAGCGGCGATGCGTAAGAATAAACTTCACTCCGTATGTGAAGAAGCATCTTGCCCGAACCTAGCGGAATGTTTTAACCACGGTACAGCAACCTTCATGATCTTAGGTGCTATTTGTACTCGTCGTTGTCCTTTCTGTGACGTTGCTCATGGCCGCCCATTACCACCGGAAGCAGAAGAGCCTCAAAAACTGGCGAAAACCATTGCCGATATGAAGCTGAAATACGTAGTAATCACTTCTGTTGACCGTGACGATCTGCGTGACGGCGGTGCACAACACTTTGCCGATTGTAACCGCGAGATCCGTGCGTTAAACCCGCATATTAAGATTGAAACACTGGTTCCTGACTTCCGTGGTCGCATGGATGTAGCGCTTGATCTAATGAAAGACAATCCGCCAGATGTCTTCAACCACAACTTAGAAACAGCGCCACGTCTTTACCGTAAAGCTCGCCCAGGTGCGAACTATAAATGGTCACTTGAGCTTCTTAAGAAGTTCAAAGAGCAGCATCCCGATGTACCGACCAAGTCTGGTTTGATGATGGGCCTTGGTGAAACCAAAGAAGAAATCATCGAAGTACTGAAAGATCTACGCGCACACGGCGTAACGATGCTGACTCTAGGCCAGTACCTAGCGCCAAGCCGTCACCACTTGCCAGTAGAACGTTACGTTCCACCATCAGAGTTTGACGAGCTAAAAGAAGTTGCACTAGAACTTGGCTTCACGCATGCAGCGTGTGGTCCATTTGTGCGCTCTTCTTACCATGCCGATATGCAAGCTCAAGGTATCGAGATTAAATAAGCTCTCGCTTGTTTTGAAAAGAAAGGTTGGCTCAGTGCCAACCTTTTTTGTATCTGGAAAATGATGATAAAAAGCCATTCTACCACTGTCATTCTGAACAGCGAGGAACGAGCGTGATTCAGAATCAGTTTTCAGAGTACTGATGATTTTTAGGGAAACTCTGAGTAAAAGAGTGTGCCTTAACAAGATTCCTGATCTCGCCTAGGCTCGTCGGAATGACGTGGTTTCGATATATTGAAAAGGGACAGTGTTGGTAGCCATCCCCTTATCACACACTCTCGCTATATCTCATTCCAAACGCCAGACAAACAAAAAGGCCCTCAATTGAGGACCTTTAGTATATCAACGTTCAAAATAGATGAGTCGAGTTCTAGAAGAACACACGGAGTTTGCGCGAGCAAATGAGTATGTTCGACACCGAAATCGACTCATTCTATGAAGAACAGTTATGCGTAAACTGGTAGACGCTTACAAATTTCTAGCACTTTCTGTTTAGTCGCTTCGATAACTTCTTCGTTGCCGATGTTATCTAGAACGTCACACATCCAGTTTGCTAGCTCTTTTGCATCTTCTTCAGTGAAGCCACGGCGAGTGATCGCTGGCGTACCTACACGGATACCAGACGTTACGAATGGGCTGCGTGGGTCATTTGGTACTGAGTTCTTGTTTACAGTGATGTTTGCTGCACCTAGTGCCGCGTCTGCGTCTTTACCAGTGATATCTTTGTCGATTAGGTCAACAAGGAACAAGTGGTTTTCTGTACCGTTAGATACGATTTTGTAGCCACGCTCTTGGAACTGACCAACCATTGCTTTTGCGTTTTTCACTACGCGAGCTTGATAAGCTTTGAACTCTGGCTCCATCGCTTCTTTGAACGCTACTGCTTTACCAGCGATAACGTGCATTAGAGGACCACCTTGACCACCAGGGAACACTGCTGAGTTCAATTTCTTGTACATATCTTCGCCAGCATTTGACAAGATAAGACCACCGCGAGGACCTGCTAGTGTTTTGTGCGTCGTTGTTGTTACCACGTGAGCATGCGGTACTGGTGTTGGGTATTCACCGGCAGCGATAAGACCAGCTACGTGCGCCATATCAACAAATAAGTAAGCACCTGCTTTGTCAGCGATTTCACGCATGCGTTTCCAATCAACGATTTGCGAGTAAGCAGAGAAACCACCGATGATCATCTTAGGTTTGTGTTCAAGTGCTAGCTGTTCCATCTCGTCGTAGTTGATTTGACCAGCTTCATCGATACCGTAAGGGATAACGTTGTAGTGCTTACCCGAGAAGTTTACTGGTGAACCGTGAGTTAGGTGACCACCGTGCGCTAGGCTCATGCCTAAAACTGTATCGCCTGGGTTAAGAAGCGCCATGTAAACTGCGCTGTTTGCTTGAGAACCTGAGTGAGGCTGTACGTTAGCGTACTCACAACCAAATAGTTGGCATGCACGCTCAATTGCTAGTGCTTCAGCTTTATCTACGTACTCACAACCGCCGTAGTAACGCTTACCTGGGTAGCCTTCAGCGTATTTGTTCGTTAGCTGAGAACCTTGCGCTTCCATTACACGTGGGCTTGTGTAGTTTTCAGAAGCGATAAGTTCAATGTGTTCTTCCTGGCGAAGGGTTTCTTCCTGGATAGCTGCGAACAGTTCCGCATCGTAATCTGCGATGTTCATATCACGCTTAAGCATCTGTATCTCCTGACTCAGATTAGTACTGAAAGTTGCAAAAAAACTGTTGAATGACCCAACGCAAACGTTTTCGTCACCCTAATGGCGCGCATTCTACATAATTTGATTTAGGTCATAAAGAGAAATTTACAATTTTTCTCATGCAGTTTTTTCATGATGACAAGCAATGTTTACCATGCCAGCATTGCAATCGCATAACGACAATCTATTGCCTGTCAAATTTGTGCTTTACACCCTGTAAAACAGCAATTACATAGGTTTACCGTAAATTTTACCCTCTAGCTACCGAAAAGATCATCTTTTTACTACTATGCACGCCTTATTTATCACTAATGACTGCAACATTGATGGAAAAACACTCATTAAAAGAAGACTGGATAGCGATTCTCACGGGTACCTTTTTAGTAGCTCAAGGCGTTTTCTTTCTCCAATCCGCGAACCTTCTAACGGGAGGCACGACTGGATTGGCTCTGCTTATTAGCCAATTTACACCTTTTACCTTTGGTGTGCTGTACTTTTTAGCAAACAGTCCTTTTTACTTACTAGCATGGAAACGCTTCGGCCGTCATTTCGCCATTAATAGTGCCATTTCTGGCGCGTTGGTTTCTATCTTTGCCGATCATCTTTATTTGCTAATCTCGCTCGAATCGGTAAATGAAGTTTATTGCGCCGTCGCAGGCGGACTTTTAATGGGGCTCGGTATGCTGATCCTATTCCGACATCGCTCCAGCTTGGGTGGCTTTAACGTGCTGTGTTTGTTTATCCAAGACAAATTTGGCATTTCAGTTGGCAAAAGCCAAATGGCAATCGATGCATGTATCCTGTTTGCTTCATTCTTCTTTGTCACACCAGAAGTGATTGGCCTTTCAATTTTGGGGGCGTTTGCACTCAATCTCGTGTTAGCGATGAACCACAAACCGCACCGCTATTCCGTGACCTACGGTTCATAAATTTTTGATAATGATTGAAGCGCGATTTATAAGATTTCGCGCTCCAATCGCTATATAATACTTCGCGATTTCCAAATAGATCGGTACGGTATGCGCGACTTTCTGCAACAAGCTAAACAGACTCACAGTTGTATTGCGATTGGAGAGCTGATCTATAACCCGAAGACACAGACCCTTCATCAAGATGTTATCGCGATTGATCTTGAACCTCGCACCATTGAATTATTAGAACTGCTGTTAACAAGCGTTGGCCACCCACTCTCTGCTGACACCATTATTGAAACCATTTGGCAGAGCAAGTTCATCTCTAAGAATGTGCTCACGAACCGCATTAGCACCTTACGTGCCCTGCTACAGCAGTACTTACCCGAATACGATGCCGCTAAGCTTTTAGTCACTTACCCCCGCAAAGGCTACTTTCTTAACCCTGCCAATATTCGTTTGGTGCCACCAGCGAAAAGCCATCGACGCGTTATCCCAACTCAGGTTGCGAGGAATAAGAACTTCAAGCTGATTTTTGCTTATAGCTTGTGTGCCATACTTGCAGTTTGTAGCGTGACGCTCGCAAGCTTGTTATGGCAACGCCAAGAAATCTCAACACAACAAACACGTCATCAACTACTGATTCCCAAAGTCGAGCTACTACTCAACCGTGTCGATTCAATCGGCTCTCAGGCGCGAAAATACCGCATACTGGTCAAAGCCATCTTGCTGCAACAACAGGTCGAATATCCATACACCGACATCGCCAACCAAGATGCTCCCAGTTACTTTCTTGATCCTATCGGTCATGCGCCATATTTCCCTGGCGCACGAAACATGCAGACCAGCGACTACGAGCTCAATATCGAGTTAAAAGACGGCACAAAACAGGGCATCTTGAAAGCGCAGATGAACCTTATTTATCCTGCGACGGGCAAGCTAGCGTTTCGCAATGAGTACACACTGCGTTTATCTGACTTACAATCGGATATTTTCCAAATGCACTCGGATGTCGCGCAATACTTCAATCTGCCTGCACCTTCGGCAAGTACGTGGCAGCTTTCGGATATTCACAAAAAAATGTTATTCGAGAATGCCTTTTCTAGCCAACCTCTCCGACAATCTGATGAGTTTGCGGCTATAACAACGGCAAGACATCTCGCCTTATACGAGCACGAACATCAAAAGCTGGAAGCGTATTTAACTCAAGTACAATCGTCGTTTGATGTTTTGCCAGATGAGCTGAGCCTCTGGTTAGGTCTATTGCATTTCAAATTAGGTAACTTAGACAGGGCAAAAGCTCTGTTAACGACACCAGATGGCGACTCACGTATCCAAAACGCACTGATTTATACCTTTGTGTCTCACATTGCTTATAAGCAGAACAAACTTGAACAGTTCCGTCTCAACTACATGGAATCACTGGTGGCGCTGCTGCGCGTTTTACCTTCCGAAACCTTGTTTGAGCGTCTTTCTCAATCTGAATCAAAAGAGACTTGCCTCCAACCGTGGAAAACGTTGCATGTTAGTGTGACCGATCAAGAAATCATAAGCCGATGGAAAGCGCTCATTAACGAGTATTGCACTAACGTAGCCAACGAAATAACCCCAAATAAAACAAAGACCTAAATATAAAATTAAGCTTTCATTAACCCCTGTTAGCTTTTGTTTTTTGCCCTTTTTCTCTCACTGAACTTAGCATGCTCGCATTCAAGCAACGGCCCAACATGAAACGGCCTTATCAATCAGGAATGTAAACCATGCTAAACAAAATGACGCTTATCGCAGCAGCAACTCTGGCTCTTTACGGCTGTGGCGGAGGTTCGTCTTCTGGCAGTGCGAATCCAAACAAAATGCCTCAAGAAAGTTTCGACGTCTCGATTCACAACTCAATCTTCGCTCCTGTACCAAACACACAATTGAGCTATTCGTTTAGCTTGGATGGCCAACCAGAGGGCGACATGAAACTGAGCTTCCAAGCGATGGATAGCGAGCAAATATTGGCAGCATTGGCACAAATCCCAAACAGCGAGGCAATGGTCCAGTTGGTTAATGACTTGGTGAACTACGGCGCCGAACAGTTCTACTATTCAGACGAGCAGTACAACGACGACGAAGAGAGCAATACGCTTTACTTTGCAGGATCAGATGGTGCACTCCATGAAATCACTGACGCTTATTTCATTGGTCATCAGTTTATTGCCATGCTTATGCACAGCGGTCCGATTTTCCGCCTAAACGGTGACGACGTAAAAGAGAAAAGCCCGAATATTGACATCGGTGAAGAAACTATGTCTCTGCAAACCACTCTTACAGGCTACGCAGTTCACAACCTTCTAGACCGTTTTGAAGATCATGAGTGGGTACAAAACCTTCCTATGACAGCATCTTGCCAAGTGGTTTGGCAACAGCAAATCCGAGAGACTGGTATGCGTAAAGCGTTCTCGATCTCAGGCAAGAAAATTGAAGCGGCATACCTGATGGAAGAGAACATCTACAACCTAAACTGTGATGATATGGACTCAATGGAGTTCGCCACTTCGGCAGAACGTTGGTTTAATCCGAGCTTAGGTCTGATAGAACAAATTGAACTGCTGAAAGTACAACAAGTACAAATCAACGAAGAGAAAGTGCAGCTAACAGCGATTGAAACAAAATAAGCTTGCATTTTTTATAGATATCTCAATAAAAGAAGGCTTTGGGGAGCACACCAAAGCCTTCATCTCGAACATCAATCTTAGGGGTGATGACACCCGAGTTTATTCTTCTATCAATAAAATACGAGTTTCGTAAGGTCGTAACACTTGATGGTTTGACGCGACTGCGCTCGCTGAGTTTTGATAGTTAGATAGCAAGTTTTTCGCCTTACTCATATCAAAACGTTCTGGCAGAACGCATTCCACCTCTTCAGCGTAGTAGTTATTGATACACAGCAGCGTTTGCTTATCGTTCTGACGAGCGTAAGCGAAAATACGTTTGTGCTCTGGCAGTAAATCTTCATAACGGCCATCGGTGATGACTGGAACCTGTTTACGCAGTTCAATCAGACGCTTGTAAAAGTAGAACACCGAGTTTAAATCGGCAACCGCAGCTTCAGCATTGATTTCAGAGTAATTCTGCGCCACTTCAAGCCACGGCGTGCCCTCAGTAAAGCCCGCGTGTTTTGCACTGTTCCATTGCATTGGTGTACGTGAGTTATCACGCGACTTCTGTGCCAAGATCGCCATCATATCGTCATGAGATACACCATCACGGTTGACCATGATGTCGTACATGTTAGTACTTTCAACATCACGATATTGGCTGATTTCGGTATAACCCGGGTTGGTCATGCCGATCTCTTCCCCCTGGTAAACATAAGGTGTGCCTTGCATCATGTGCACTGATGCCGCAAGCATCTTGGCAGATTCAACACGGTATTGCTCGTCGTTACCTAATCGGCTCACAACGCGTGGCTGGTCGTGGTTACACCAGAACAGCGCCCCCCACCCTTTGCCATTTAAGCCCGTTTGCCAATGATTGAAGATCTGTTTTAACTGAATGAAATCAAACGGCGCTTTGGTCCATTTTTCACCATTTGGATAATCGACTTTCAGATGATGGAAGTTGAACACCATGGATAGCTCTTTGCCGTCTAGCGAAGAATATTGCTGGCAGTGCTCTAGCGTAGTGGAAGACATTTCACCCACCGTCACGCTGCCGTATTTTTGAAACACAGATTCGCTAATCTCTTGAAGGTATTCGTGCACACGTGGACCATCCGTGTAGAAACGACGACCATCACCAATATCGTCACTTGGAAAATCTTGCTGCTTGGAAATCAGGTTGATAACGTCGAGACGGAAACCATCGACACCTTTGTCTGCCCAGAAGCTGATGACTTCTTTCACTTCTTCACGCACTACTGGGTTTTCCCAGTTTAAGTCCGCTTGCTCTTTAGCAAAAAGGTGCAAATAGTACTGGCCTGTTTTTTCATCCAGCGCCCAAGCGTTGCCACCAAACTTTGATTGCCAGTTGTTTGGTTCAGCACCATCTACCGGATCTTTCCAGATGTAGTAATCACGGTATGGGCTGTTTTTATCACCCAGTGCGGATTGGAACCACTTGTGTTCTGTCGACGTGTGGTTCACTACAATGTCCATGATGATACGAATACCCAACTGATGCGCTTCTGCTAGCAAAGTATCAAAGTCTTGCATCGTGCCGAACTCAGGGTTGATCGAGTAGTAATCGGAGATGTCATAACCGTTGTCGATCATTGGCGATTGGTAAACCGGCGTCAGCCAAATCGCATCCACACCAAGGTGCTTAAGATAATCCAGCTTAGAAATGATCCCTTTGATGTCGCCCGTGCCTTTACTGCCGCTGTCACAAAAGCTTTTTGGGTAAATTTGATAGATGGTTGCGGTTTTCCACCAGCTCTCATCATGCTTGGTCATAGCCATTTCTAACACTCACTTACCAGTAATCGGAAACTTAAAATTTGAAAAGAAAAATAGGAGGAGGCAGCCAAGTCACTGCCTCAAATAGAATTACGCGTTTGCAGGCTCAAGCTCACCTTTGGCTTGTGCACGCTTATAAAGAATTAACGTTAATGCAGCAGGTACTAGCATTGCGACTAACATAGCCAAAGCAAAAATGCCCCAGAACTGCGGTTGGATAGACAAGATGCCCGGCAAACCGCCCACACCGATACCGTTCGCCATTACGCCCGCACTACCACAAATAGCAGCAGCACACGCACTACCGATCATCGCGCTCAGCATTGGGAACTTGTATTTCAAGTTGATGCCGTACATCGCCGGCTCGGTCACACCAAGGTAAGCAGAGATAGCCGCAGGTACTGAGATATCACGCTCGCCATGTTTTTTACTGATGATAATGATGCCGACGACCGCAGACGCTTGAGCAATATTTGAAAGCGCAATCAGAGGCCAAATTGGCGTGCCGCCTAGCTCTTGCATTAATTGAAGGTCAACCGCGTTGGTGGTGTGGTGAATACCAGTAATGACCAATGGCGCGTATAGGAAGCCGAAGATGGTTGAGCCAATCATTGCGAAGTCACCTGTCATGGCTGCTTTTGCTGCGAAAGCAACACCATCACCCAACATACGACCGAATGGGCCAATGATAGAGTGCGCAAGAATCACAGACACGATGATAGAGACAAACGGCACGACCACTAGGTAAAGGTAAGACGGAATGATGCGTTTTAAGTTGGTTTCAATAAACGCCAGAGCCATACCAGCAAGCATTGCTGGAATCACTTGCGCCTGATAGCCCACTTTTTCGATGGCGAATAAGCCAAAATCCCACACTTCGGGTACTTGCTTACCAATCAGGTAGGCGTTCATCAACTGCGGCGAAACCAATGTTACACCAAGCGTGATACCCAGAATCGGAGTACCGCCGAGCTTTTTCACTGTCGACCAACATACGCCAACTGGTAGGAAGAAGAAGATCGCCTCACCAATTAGCCATAGGAAAGAGTGTACCGTTGCCCAAAACTGGCTGATTTCCGTTAGCGTTTGACCATCAAACATCTTGATGTCGCCAATCACGTTACGGAAGCCAAGAATCAGACCACCGGTGATGATCGCAGGTAGCAGTGGTACAAAGATTTCAGCAAGGTGGGAAATACCACGCTCAACGATGTTCATGTTTTGACGAGCAGCGTTCTTAGATTCATCTTTGCTCGATTCACTTTTGCCGCTTAGCTCGATCAGTACTTTGTAAACTTCATCAACTTCAGTGCCGATGACGACCTGAAATTGACCTGCGTTGGTAAAGCAGCCCTTCACCATAGGCAGTGCATCTAACTGTTTTGTATCGGCTTTGTCAGTGTCATTCAACACGAAACGCAAGCGAGTTAAGCAGTGGCTTACACTGGCAATATTGTCCGATCCCCCGACCAGCTCAATAAGACGCTGTACATCTTGACGCGCAATCTTACTCATAACTTTGTCCACCCTGTATTGGATACATTCGATTCATCATTTTGTTTTTATAAATGGGAACATTCCCATTTCTTAATTTTAATATTGCCATTCGAAGACAAAAAACAAAATGGGAACAGTCCCATTAATTGAGAATGATCACAGTATAATTTTAGAGCAGATCGTTTTAGTGTGGATTAACAAACGATAGGCTGTTGAGTAAAGTGAACCACTTCCTCATCACCATTTAATTGATTGATCAGCATGTTAGCGGACTTCTCACCTGCAAGGGTATAACCTGGGTCGACACTAAATACTTTAGGGAAAAGGAAAGAGAGCAATTCATTACCACCAACACCTGTCACAACCACGTCTTCACGTCCTAACTCTTGAAGACGCTTAATCACGCCCAACGCGATAGTGTCACTGGCGCACACGATGGCCTGAGTATCAGATTGAAGGACTTTGTCTACCAACTGATAAGCACTTTCATGGCTCAACTTACCCGTTTGGAAACAAGGTGCAATTTGCTTGCGTTGACACCAAGCTTTATAAGCATTTAGACGAGCTAAGCCAGTGGTTTTGTCTTCAGGATCAACACCAATATAAGCAATGCGAGATAAAGATTGCTGCTCAAGGTGAGACAAAGCCATGTCTATCACACCTTGGTTATCGTAGTTGATCGAGGAAACCATTTGCGTGTCCATCGCGATCACGACGATACGATTCCCCCACTCCGCCAATGCTCGCTCATCACATCCAGTAAAGCCAAACACGATCACCCCATCGACGTTGCGACGTTTAAGCACATCCAAATGCTCATTGGTTTTATCGCGATCGAATTGGCTTTCCATGATCACCGCATCATAACCAGCGGAATACAAAGCATTGAGCATGGTACCAACGGCGCGATTTTCTGATGGTGAGTCTAAACGGGAGATGATAACCCCAATGACTTTTTGGCTGCCACCACGCATCGACTGCGCCGACTTTGATGGGACGTAGCCTGATTCACGAATGATTTGCTCTACCTTCTCTCGCGTTTGGGGTTTCACTTTTGGATCGTTAGTAAGCACACGGCTTACTGTTGATTTGCCCACGCCTGCCAATTTTGCGATATCAAGAATGGTGAGTTTTTTGCTCATAAGTGTTCAGATTAAAAGAAGGAATCAAACAAAAGGGAAGCAGTGGCTTCCCTTATCTCAGTCAGTAATGAAGATTACTTGTTTAAGTACGCAGGCACATCTGCAATGCTATCTAATACTACCGTTGCAATGGCTTCGCCCTGTTCCGTTACTGGCTTACCAGTGCGAACCAAAATCTTAGTGCCAACGCCTGCCGCTTCTGCTGCCATCATGTCTTCAGCTTTATCGCCGATCATCACAGATTTCTCCATGTCGATCTTCAAGAAGTCACGCGCAGAAATGAACATGCCTGGTTTTGGCTTACGGCACTCACAATCTTGCTTGTACTCGCCAATGCCATGTTCTGGATGATGTGGACAGTAATAGATACCATCGAACTCAACACCTTTATCAGCAAAGTTCCAATCCATCCATTGAGTCAGAGACAAGAAACGGTCTTCACTGAATTTACCGCGTGCGATGCCCGATTGATTCGTCACTAACACTAGAAGGTAGCCTTTATCTTTTAGCGCTTTCGTCGCTTCAAATACACCATCAATGTACTCAAAATCATGTTCGTCATGAACGTAGCCGTGGTCAACGTTTATCACGCCATCACGATCGATAAAAACAGCAGGTTTTGCCAAAACGTATTTCTCTATTAACTCGGTTTAATCAGATTATTACATACCTTATAAACTTCAACACTATCTAATTCATTCTTGGCCTCGACAAAACGGTTGATTTGTTGGGCAAGAATCGGTAAATCTGAGGGTGCCCTGCCGTCTACCTCCTCCTTTCTATCTATACATCTTCGTTTCAAAACAGAACATCCATACATTTAGACGTCTAGACGTAAAAATATCTATTGACTTCATTCTGCTTAACCCATAGCATCAACTGAAAATTGAGATAAAGCTCAACATTAAGTTCTGTCAAAGGCCGTTTTTGACAGCGAAGTTCCCCGTATCTTTGGGCAGGTTGAAACATGATAGAAATAAAAAACGTCAATAAAGTGTTCTACCAAGGCAGTAAGGAAATCCTTGCCCTGAAAGACATTAACCTACACATCGACAAAGGCACCATCTTTGGTGTTATCGGTTCATCAGGTGCTGGTAAAAGTACGCTGATCCGCTGTGTCAACATGCTAGAAGCACCGACCTCTGGTTCCATCATCGTTGATGGTGTGGATCTAACCAAACTCAGTAAAAAACAACTAGTCGAAACACGCCGTAACATTGGCATGATCTTCCAGCACTTTAACCTGCTTTCGTCTCGTACTGTGTTTGATAATGTAGCACTGCCACTAGAACTGGCAGGTAAAGACAAATCGCAAATCACAACAAAAGTAACTGAGTTGCTAAAGCTTGTGGGCTTAGCCGACAAACACGAGAGCTACCCATCTAACTTAAGTGGCGGACAAAAACAGCGTGTGGCAATTGCTCGTGCATTGGCATCCGATCCTAGCGTGCTGCTTTGTGATGAGGCCACTAGTGCGCTAGACCCGGCAACAACTCAATCTATCCTTGAGTTATTGAAAGAGATCAACCGCAAACTCAACATCACGATTTTACTTATCACTCACGAAATGGAAGTCGTAAAAAGTATCTGTCACGAAGTAGCAATCATCGGTGGTGGTGAGCTGGTGGAAAAAGGCACCGTTGGCGATATTTTTGCGCACCCTAAGACAGAGCTAGCGCACCAATTCATTCGCTCAACGCTGGATCTTTCCATTCCTGAAGATTACCAAGCTCGTCTGCAAGCAGAGCGTGTTGATGGCAGCTACCCGTTGGTTCGCTTAGAGTTTACTGGCGCAACCGTCGATGCACCGTTAATGTCGCAAATTTCTCGTAAATACAATATTGATGTGAGTATTTTGAGTTCCGACCTTGATTACGCTGGTGGCGTGAAATTTGGCATGATGGTCGCAGAGCTATTTGGTAACGAAGAAGATGACAACGCAGCTCTTGAATACCTGCGTAAGCACAACGTAAAAGTAGAGGTACTTGGTTATGTCCTTTAATACGATTTCTGAATGGCTGAGCTTAAACAGCAAACTACTTTTAGGTGCAACGTGGGAAACGCTTTACATGGTTGCGGTTGCCGGATTAGTCGGCTTTGCTGTGGGTATTCCATTAGGCGTAATCCTCCATATTACTAAGAAAGGCGGCCTACTTGAAAACACCAAACTAAATAGCGGCTTAGGCGCTATCGTTAACATTGGTCGTTCTGTACCATTCCTCGTACTGATGGTTGCGATTATTCCAGTGACAAAAATGCTAGTTGGAACCTTTATCGGTACAACCGCAGCAATCGTCCCACTGACTATTGGCGCCATTCCTTTTGTCGCTCGTCTTATTGAAGGTGCTTTATTAGAAGTACCGACAGGCTTGGTGGAAGCAGCGCAGTCAATGGGGGCGACACCAACACAGATCATCACAAAAGTTCTACTACCTGAAGCAATGCCGACTATTGTTAACTCAGTAACGATTACCTTGGTCACTCTCGTTAGCTACTCAGCTATGTCGGGTACGGTAGGCGGCGGCGGCCTAGGTGACGTAGCCATTCGTTACGGTTTCCACCGCTACGATGTAACTATCATGGCCGTGACTGTCGTGATGTTGATTGTTCTAGTACAGATTATTCAGTCTATCGGCGACGCAGTGGTGCGCCGTGTAGACCACAGATAAGCATCAAAAATACAAATTATAAGGAGATAAAGATGAAATTTAGCCTTAAAGGTCTTTTGACTGTAGCAACGGCCGCCTCTGCTCTTGCTCTAGCGGGTTGCGGCGACAAAGAAGTAGACGTAAACAAAGTAAAAGTTGGCGTTATTGCTGGTGCTGAAGCACAAGTAGCCGAAGTTGCCGCTAAAGTAGCAAAAGAGAAATACAACCTAGACGTTGAGCTAGTAACATTTACCGATTACGTAACACCAAACGCCGCTCTGGATGATGGTTCAGTAGACGCGAATGCGTTCCAGCACAAACCATACCTAGACCAACAAGTGAAAGACCGCGGCTACAAACTGGCTATCGCGGGTAACTCATTCGTTTACCCTATTGCTGGTTACTCAAAGCAAGTAAAATCAATTGATGAAATTCAAGATGGCGCACGCATCGCAGTACCAAACGACCCAACGAACCTAGGTCGCTCACTACTGCTTCTTGAGCAACAAGGTTTGATTACGCTACGTGATGGCGTTGGTCTACTCGCTACAGTACGTGACATCGTAGGCAACCCTAAAAATATCGAAATCATTGAACTAGAAGCCCCACAGCTTCCACGTTCACTGGATGACGTAACGCTATCTATCATCAACACCACTTACGCAAGCTCTATCGACCTATCGCCAGAGCGTGACGGCGTGTTCGTTGAAGATAAAGACTCACCATACGTAAACCTAATTGTCGCTCGCGAAGAAAATGTTAATGCGCAAAACGTACAAAACTTCGTAAAAGCTTACCAAACGGAAGAAGTTTACGAAGCGGCAAAAGAGCTGTTCAAAGGCGGTGTTGTGAAAGGTTGGTAATCCCACTTTTCAAAACATGACCGAAAACAACGTTCTAAACATAAACGTTCTAAACCTAAAAGGGCTGATGTGAAAACATCAGCCCTTTCTATTTGTCTATCCGCCCATTTAAGTAACTTCAATTCGCTACTTAAGGTGGTCCCAAGAGATGTTGGAAACGATTCGGCAGTCATCACACTTAAAATGAAATATGTCATGTAGTGGCTCATCGAGTAGCCACTCGCCATCGCATTTTGGACACTTGCGCGCTTTCTCGCTCTCCAGCGACTGACCTCCGACACGATACTGGTAATAGTACGTAGGGATCTTCGTGATGTATTCGATACGGCCACGTAAGTCCCAACCTCGGCGAAACAGCACACTATCCACATCGCAAATTTCGTGCAGCGCCGCATGTTCCGCGCGGCAACCCCCTGCCATTTGGATTTCATCACACGCTTGCCACTCAGTCTGCCACTTAATGACGGCTTTATGGTCTCCATTAAGTGTTGGCTCATTACGATACAAAGGAATTGGCAACAGGGTTTCACCACTTCGCAAAGGCGAACACGTATGAACATAAGTCGTGTACAACACTTGCCAGCTAGGTGTCTCTTCTTCGGCTGCTTGTTCTGAATTCAAATCACGCCCCAGCATACGCATTTTCGGAGCAAGCAAAGACGCATCCGACAAACGGTTCATGCACACTTTGACGAAATCTGAGTGATAACGTGGATGCAAGCTGTCTTGTTCTGGGCAAACAACACGAACGAAAAATTCACCTTCTCCCATCACTATCGGGAATTCACGACCTAATACTTGGCCGTTGTAACGCAGAGCATCCATCAAGCCATTAATGGCTTTGTCTACCGCGCTGACGGTGGTGTTATCAAAACACTCAAACTGCAACTCAACAACATACATACTTAGACGGCAGCCTCTAACTTATTCAAGAACTCAACCAATGAATCTGCCAATACATCACGTTTAGAGGTGCCCAAACGCTCTAGAATCACATTGCCAGTGAGGTTACAAATAGAAATCACATCCATTTCCTCATCTGTCGCTGCGATAAATACTGTTGGTTTAAGTTTCAAGCGGCGCTGCGTCACCAAATGACCAAGAATATTTTCTTGTAGACGCACGAAATCGTCATCGCTCCAGACTTGCAGCAGCGTCAACGAATTACCTTGCCAAGTTGCCTCCATATCAGCGCAGTATTGAGAACCATAAAAGGCTTTAACATCATCTTGCAGTGACAACTCAATCGCATTTTCCACATTGGTGAAATCGGCAATTTCATCACGTGCGACCGCTTTCCAAAGCACCTTTCCATCACGCTTCTCTTCGACACAAGGAGAAACAAGCTCTGCAAGCTCTTCACTGCTTGGCAACTCATTGTGCTTAGCTTGCCAAGCTTGTTGGTAGCGCAGGCTGAACTCTTGTAGCGCCTGAGTAACGTTTTGGGTCATGAAGGTCTCCTCATTCCTTATTTATCAGATAGCCGTACTTGCCGGATGGCAATTGACCAGCGGATTCAGTAAAATTCTCGCCATTCTAATCGAAAACGACCACAAAGTATGAGCAAATATTCTGACGCTAAAGAGCTTGCTGGCTTAACACTAGGTAAAACGACCGAGTATGCGAACCAGTATGACCCAAGCTTGCTGCAACCAGTCCCTCGCAGCCTGAACCGAGATGACCTCCAGTTAGGCGATACTCTGCCTTTCATGGGGCACGACATTTGGACGCTGTACGAACTGTCTTGGTTAAATAGTAAAGGTTTACCACAAGTGGCCGTTGGCGAAGTATACATTCCAGCCACCAGCGCAAACTTGATTGAATCGAAGTCTTTCAAACTGTACTTAAACAGCTATAACCAAACCCGCTTTGCAAGCTGGGAAGAAGTGACTGAGCGTTTAACACAAGACCTTTCTGAATGCGCAGGTGAAAAGGTGCTGGTTGAGGTGAATCCAGTGACCCACTATACCAATCAACCTATCGTGACAATGGACGGTGAATGTGTAGATGACCAAGACATTGACATCACCAGTTACGATTTTGATGCCGATTTGCTTGAAGGTGCGGCAGGTGAAATACAAGTTGAAGAGGTGCTACATAGCCACCTATTGAAATCAAACTGTTTGATCACTAACCAACCCGACTGGGGCAGTGTAGAAATTCGCTACCAAGGCGCAAAAATAGATCGTGAGAAGCTGTTACGTTACTTAGTGTCTTTCCGCGAGCACAATGAGTTCCACGAACAGTGTGTAGAGCGTATTTTTACGGATCTAATGAAATATTGCCAACCAAGCAAACTGACCGTATTTGCCCGCTATACGCGCCGTGGAGGCTTGGATATCAACCCTTACCGCTCAACGGAACAAGATAAGCCAGCTCACAATCACCGTATGGCTCGTCAGTAAGCGCATAGGCAACAGAAATAAGTTCGGCAATCTAAAGGGTTGCCGGACGTTTTTATTGTCCAGGCATGTTACTATATCAAATGGCTTCAACCCGCATTTAAACGGCTAATTGAGGCTTTTCGCCGTTATCGCCATATCTAAAAACAGTTCGAGGGAACGAAAGGATGTTTTGGGACAGTTCGCGTCTATTCAAGTTGATTGGCTTTCTTTGCTTGCTGTTTGTACAGCCACTTCATGCTACCATTTTATCGTCCGCGTTACTCAACGAAGCACAACAATTGGCGGAAATAGAGCCATCACAAGCAAAACAAGCGGCAACCAACTATTTGTCACAGCGTGAACTAACAGAACGCAAAGAAAGTGACAGCCCTTCAGCCATGTCTCGCGACGAAACAGATCGTAGCGTTCGCACACCAAGCAGCACCATCGAAGCGCACAAGATTATCGCTCAGGCAGATTACGCCATGGGTAATGTTCGTTCGGCTATCGAGCACCTAAATAAAGCGGAACGCTTAGCGCAAGAATATCAATTGCCGTACATGGACTTAGATCTCCAGCTGATGCGCAACCAAATGATTTGGATGTACGACGAAAACTACTCAAAAGCGGAAGACACGCTTAACCAAATTGAACAACAGCTCGATGAAGCCGATGCCGTATTACAACGCACCGACAGCGTTCGCTACCGACTAGTGATGCAAAGAGCACTCCTCGCTTCACATAGTGGCGATGTCATTAAAGCGGAAAACTTGTACTCTGAAGCAAAGACCATGCTTGACGATAGCCGCTCTGAGTTAGCCTTGATCGACTACTACACTGCCGTCGGCGAGTTTTACCTCAATAGCAAGAAATACAATTTGGCTTTGTCAGAACTGCTATACGGTTATTGGCAATCTATTGAAAGTAACAGTGGTGCAAGATTAGCAAAAGTGAATCGCCTTTTGGCTAGGCTCTTCCAGGAGCGACGAGTGTACGACAAAGCGATCGAATACTTATCTCAAGCCGCAGATTTTTATGACTCTTACCCTAGCTCTCCGATCCTAGCGGACGTCCTAGAGCAAATGGGCGACATCTACTTTTATCAGGGGAAGTTTAACCTTGCGTTAGTGCATTACTTCAACGTGCTTGACCATGAAAGTACCAGTAAGAACATCAATAGAATCATTAAAATTCGCTTAAGCTTGGCGGCTACCTACCTACAACTCTATAACTACGCGCTAGCAGAGCAGTACTTAGACCGCTCTAAAGAGCTTTTAGAATACACCAATATTCCTAAGCTTGAAGCAAAGGCTGCCCTGCTTCAGTCAGGTCTGGCTTATCATCAAAATGACAGTAAAGACGTCATTACTAATGCTAAGCTGGCGTTAGCGCTTGCTGAAAAGTCACCTGAAAATAACAACTTCATTAAGCAGCAGTCATACCGTTTACTTGGGTTGGGTTACGAGCAGGCAGGCGAATACAAACTTTCTCTGCAAGCTTATAAAAAATACACCAACCTCGTTCGTCTAGAACAAAAGCAGCTTAACCAAATCAGTGAGGATGCGTTCCGTCAGCAAAAAGAATTTGCCGAACAAACCATCCATTACATCGGTCAATCAGAACGCTTAGAGCAAGTGGAAAGAGAGCATCGTAAATTCCAGAAAATCTCATTTGCATTGTTTATTACTGTCTTGGTCATGTTTTTGTTCATTATGCGCCGTGGTGTCATTATGCAGCGCCAAGCAAGTGAAATCGAAAAACTGCGTAACGACCTCTTCACCCACTCTCGCTCTCGTTTACGTAACTTGCGTATGCTGAATGTTAAGCTGTCTCGCTCATTGAAAAAGTCGAGCGAAACTTTCGAGCAATGGCAAATGGGTGAATTGATCCACGAACCACTTAATGATCGCCTACGCTTTGTTATGATCGATTTGCCATTCTTACGAAGCATGTACGTCCATAACGGCTATAAGGCAGGTCTAGAACTAGAACGTGCATTTGGCGACTTCCTTGCGGAAAAAATAGAAAAACCGTCGCGTCTTTATCATTTCTCAGATGCGAACTTACTCTACATAGAACCGAACGCTGACCGTGATGCTTCTGCCGAAGTCATGTTCGAAAAATTCCAGAGTTGGGTGGATGAGTTCGCACAGCAGCACAACGTCAATCGTATTATTCGTATGGGCATCAGCGATTATCCGTTCTTACCCCGAGCCTACACTGCAATTAACGATGAGGAATTACTCGATCTGTTATTGCTTGCTACTCACATCGCACGAGAAGTCAGCTTGAAGGATAAGCAAAGCCACTGGGTGTTCTTAAAAGCCATCGATAATGCGCCTGCTGCTAGCTTTGCAACAGGTAACATAAGAACTGCTTGTCAACATGCCATTAGCCAAGGCCTGATCAAGATCCACTCGTCCTACAAGAATGAGGACGACATCAAGAAAATATTAAAAAATGGATAATTAAACGCCTGTTGAACGTAATAACTAATGACGCTATAAAGTTTTTTGTTATTATCAGATAATTATCAGTAGTACATGGACTTAACCGTAGTCACTTCATGGGAATCTTGGAATCCGATATTCAGTCGCAGCTGCATCAGCTGAGTTGTCAACTTGACCAACTCAGACTGACTCATCGTGATACTTCACTCAAATTCAAACGTGAACAACAAGTTCTTAAACGCGTTGTGGCATCATTGTCTTCAGCTTGCCAGGGTTCGAATACTCAGGTATCCAACTACCTATTTGAAATCCAACAAGAGCTGCAACATCAAAAAGATATCAGCACTCTTATCCCGCGTTTAGCGGTATTAGAGAGGATGCTCAAACAGCAGTCGAAGACGATGGATAAACAGAACGGTTACCTTGACGAACAAATCAAGCACAGTGGTGAAACACTGCAACGTGTCACTGGCTTACCTGCGCAGTTAAAACGTGAACTACGGAACCTGATGAGTTTCTCTGAAGTTCACGCCAGCAATAAAGCTGATCAAGCCACTAAGCTACTGAGTATTTACGAACGCGCTCTGAAAATCATCACGTCTAATTCACGTCTACATCTTAGTGAATTTGAAAACAATCCCGACAGATCTCAACTTGAATGCTTGGCCAGCGACCTCCAACATACTATTACAGAGCTGGATTTCGAGGGAGAATCAGGCGATAGATTGCTGGATATTCGCGCTAAGTTGCTCCTTGGCGTGAGTGCCGAGTCTCTCATTGAGCTTACGCTCTCAACGCTGAAATTGGTTGTCGAAGCAACAAAGTTCGAGCGCGAGGCGTCTAGCCAATTCCTTGATCAGCTGAACACTTCTCTCGCAAGTAACCTAAAAACCGTTCATCAGAACGTCGACCAGCATCATACCTACTTTGAACACCGCCAAGAGCTCAACATAGAAATGAACAGCTTGGTTGAATTAAGCCAAAAGTCACTTAATCAAGCTCAAGATATCGCGGTTGTGAAAAAAGAAATCACGCCTCTTCTCGAAAAAATGGCGTCGCTGACAGAGCGACTGAAAATGACGGAAGAGCGAGAGCAAGCGCTGCAAGAACGGTTGAGTTACAGTAAGAACCAACTCGAAGCGGTATTTGAAACTACGCAAGATTATCGTCGACGCTTAGATGACCAAGCTCAGCGCATGTTGCTCGACCCGCTGACTAAAGTTTATAACCGCACTGCATTTAACGATCGACTAGAGCTAGAGTATCGCCGTTGGATTCGCTCTCAGCAAAACCTTCGTGTTGTGCTGTTTGATGTAGACAACTTCAAAGCGGTGAATGATAGCTATGGTTATACGGCTGGCGATAAAGCGCTGAAGATCATCGCTCGTACTATTAACAAGCGCGTATCAGAAACGGAAACAGTGGCTCGCTTTGGTGGCGAGGAGTTCATTCTACTCGTCCCGGAACAATCTGAAGAATACACACTGGATCTGATTAAGCATATCCAGCGTGATATTAGCCAATTACCCTTTAAGTTCCGTGAGCAAAATATCATGATTACCTTAGCTGCTGTATCGACGTCTTTCAAAGAGTCCGATACGCCAGAGTATGTGCTCGATCGTCTTGGCAAGATGCTTGCGGATGCTAAAAAACGTGGAACAAACCAGCTTAACTGGAGCTAAGATTCGTACAAAAAGCGAGCAAACAAACCAAATTTGGTGCAATCTTCGCTTTATAACCACCCATTTTCAACGAGTTATCACATTTCTTCCCTTTTAGTCTGCTAAGCTGTAAAAACCCAAGTCACTTCAAGATGATGTATTTATAAAAGGCAAATGTATCATCTTGAGGTTGCTTGGGAGTTGATAACCATAAAACCAAATCGGCCAACTACCTTTCATCAAACCATACGTATAACACCAAAAAGGTAAGTTGGTACTTTCCCTCAAATTAATGCAACACAAGGAGGCGTTATGATTACCCATATAAGCCCCGCTGGTAGCATGGACTTGCTATCTCAACTAGAAGTAGAGCGCTTAAAGAACACAGCCTCGAGTGAACTTTATCAGCTGTACCGTAATTGCACATTAGCGGTGTTGAACTCCGGTAGCCATACCGATAACTCGAAAGAACTGCTCGATAAATACCAATCGTTTGATGTCAACGTCGTGCGTCGTGAGCGTGGTATTAAGCTTGAGCTGACTAATCCGCCAGAGCACGCTTTTGTTGACGGCGAAATAATTAAAGGTATCCAAGAGCATCTGTTCTCCGTATTGCGTGATATCGTTTACGTAAACATGCATTTGGCAGACGCCCAACGGCTCAACCTTACTAACCCAATTCACATTACGAACCTCGTATTCGGCATTCTTCGTAATGCAAGAGCATTAACTCCAGGTATCGCACCGAATCTTGTCGTATGTTGGGGTGGTCACTCTATCAATGGAGTGGAGTATCAGTACACACGTGAAGTGGGTAACGAACTGGGCCTGCGTGAACTTAACATCTGTACAGGTTGCGGCCCTGGCGCAATGGAAGGGCCGATGAAAGGTGCAGCAATTGGGCACGCAAAGCAACGTTATACTCAGCAGCGTTATCTTGGTTTAACCGAACCCTCGATTATTGCTGCCGAGCCACCAAACCCAATAGTAAATGAACTGGTCATCATGCCCGACATCGAAAAGCGCTTGGAAGCCTTCGTCCGTATGGCTCATGGTATCGTTATTTTCCCAGGTGGCCCGGGCACAGCGGAAGAGCTACTGTACATTCTTGGCATCATGATGCACCCGGATAACGCCGATCAGCCAATGCCTATCGTATTAACAGGACCAAAAGAGAGTGAAGAGTACTTCCGCTCTATTGATGAGTTCATTCGCGACACACTTGGTGAGGAAGGGCAAAAGCACTACGAGATCATCATTGACGACCCGGCAGAAGTCGCTCGTATTATGAAACGCTCCATGGACTCGGTACGCCTTCACCGAAAAGAGAAAGGCGATGCGTACAGCTTTAACTGGTCATTGAAAATTGAGCCAAACTTCCAACTGCCATTCGAGCCTACTCATGAGTCGATGGAACAATTGGATTTAAGCCTAGATCAAGAACCGCAAGTTTTAGCGGCCAACTTGCGTCAAGCCTTCTCTGGCATAGTTGCAGGTAACGTAAAGGCTGAAGGTATTCGAGAAATAGAACGTAGAGGGCCTTTCACCATTCATGGCGACGCAGTCCTCATGAAAAAACTCGATAAGTTGCTAAAAGACTTTGTCGAACAGCACCGAATGAAATTACCTGGCGGTTCAGACTACGAACCGTGTTATCGAATCGCTCACCCGGAAATTGGTGGTCGATAGTCAGGCTAGCATTCGTTACACTAGGGGCATTACGCCCCTTTTTTATTGCTAAGTCATTATGTCTATTCATCTTGTTATCATTGATGCCCTAAACCTGATCCGCCGAGTGCACTCAGCACAACCAGATCCAACCGACATAGCAAGAACCATAAGCACAACGCAAAGAACCCTCACTCGCATTCTGTCAGAGGCCAACCCGACACACATCATCGCGGTTTTTGATCACCACGAACAAGACAGAGGTTGGCGCGCTGAAATTCTCCCTGACTATAAGCAAAACCGAAAACCAATGCCTCAGCCATTACTGCAAGGGTTAGATGCGATTCAACAAGCGTGGTGGGAGCAAGGTATTGATTCATTGCTGTCTGAAGGCGATGAAGCAGATGATTTGGTTGCTACACTCGCAACGAAAGTGGCCAGCCATGGTGAAAAAGTCACCATCGTTTCCACAGACAAAGGTTACTGCCAGCTACTTTCCCCTACCCTACAAATCCGTGATTATTTCCAACACCGTTGGTTAGATGAACCATTTATCGAAAAAGAGTTCGGCGTAAAACCAAATCAACTAGCGGACTACTGGGGATTGACAGGGATAAGCTCTAGCCAGGTTCCGGGCGTACCTGGAATTGGCCCGAAAGCAGCGAAAGAGATTCTCACTCAGTTTGAGAGTATTGAAGCTGCCTACGCTAGTGAAGACCTCGTACCGAAATACCGTAAAAAATTGGACGAGCACATTGAGTCTGCTCGTTTATGTAAACGCGTCGCCGCTTTAAAGTGCGATATCGAACTAGGCTTTAACTTGCAAGATATTCGCTTTTTAGGGCCAAACAAAGCGAAGTAGTGCCCGATGGTAGTTTCACACCATGAAATCCGGCAGATATTAAAAAAGCGCCATTTGAAGGCGCTTTTTCTATTCTAATCACTATTCCCAAAAGACTCGGGGAATAAAGTTAGTAAGGTGAAATATTCGACAGACATTGGATATGAATCGTGATCTCTTCACGATCATGATACAAATGTTTAGCTTGTAGCTTGAACTTTACCTTATTATCAATGAGGAACTGCTTCAGATTTTCAAGGTCTTGCAGCACTTCGTCATAACGCCCTTTCATTGGCAGCTTAAGGTTAAAGATAGCCTCTTTTGCCCAACCTTTTAACAGCCACTGTCCCATCAGGTGAGCAACACGAGCTGGCTTTTCCACCATGTCACAAACAATCCATGTTACGTTCTTGCGGTCTGGTTCGAACTTAAAGCCATCCACCATATGGTGCTTGATCTGGCCAGTTTCCATCAAACTGTCTGCCATCATGCCGTTATCAACGCAGTGAACGAACATTGAGCGCTTCACTAATTGGTACGTCCAACCGCCTGGACATGCACCTAAATCCACACCCCACATACCTGGTGCCAAACGCTCATCCCACTCTTCACGTGGAATAAAGACATGAAATGCTTCTTCCAGTTTAAGTGTTGAACGACTTGGAGCGTCTGCTGGGAATTTAAGGCGAGGGATACCCATGAAGAACTGTGAGTTGTTGTCAGTGTAAGAGTAACCAACGTAACAGTGGCCAGGCTCAACAAAGCAAATGTGCAGTACTGGTTTTTTCGCGTTATCTTTGTTCAGCATTAAGCCTTTGCCGCGCAACGCTTGACGCATTGGGACGGTAAACTTACGGCAGAATTTCAGTAACTCTTTCGCTTCATTTGTATCTGGCGTTTCAATTCTCAAATCACCACAACGAGGGAATGCTTCGATATCTGCTAGTTCATTCAAAATTGGACTAATTCGGTCATCGCTTGGCAACGATTGAAACTCAGCTGCTACCGCAAACATTTGTCGAGCAAAAATTAAAGACTTAAAGTCTAAACCTCTCGCAAGTTTGTCGGCATCTCCATCTTGGTAACACTCGAAGACAACATAACCTGAGTTTCTCTTCACACGAGGGAAGCCATACACTTCCAACTGTGTCGCTTTGTCCTGAATTTCACCAGCACACTCTTTCTCAAAGCCAGAACGGCAATAGAGCATTAGTTGTTTCACTTGGAGACCTCTTTGATATTGAACGCAGCAAAAAAGAACAGACACCAACCAATCATGAACAGTAATCCTCCCACAGGAGTAATTGGCCCAAACCACTTAATGCCCGTCAGCGCCAGCGCGTAAAGACTGCCGCTAAAACAAAAGATGCCGATAATAAAGCAAATCGCCGCAATGAAAAAATATTTTTGTGCTTTTTGTCCCAAATTGAGCAGAAGCAGAATGGCACAAAACACAATCGCCAACGTGTGAATAAATTGATACAGAACTCCGGTCTCAAATACACCGAGCAAATAAGGGGCCAGTGTCGCTTTTAGCCCATGAGCAGCAAATGCTCCAAGAGCGACCGAAATCAGCCCAGACAGAGCAGAGAATGAGAGTAACCACTTACTTTTCACTGTACACCTCTTTTATAAACGCCGCTAACTGCTCTATCGCGAGTGCAATGTTACCCACTTCAGTATGACCTGAGATCTTGCGCGGTTTGAAGCTGTGGTCACCATCAGGTAAAAAGCTCACCGTTACTTGTGACGAAAGGACGAAATCATCGAATTCCTCACGCTTACCAAAGGTGTCTCGTTCCCCTTGCAGAATCAGCGTAGGTTTCTCAATGGTTGCTAAGTGTTCGCCTTTGTATTTCTCTGGCTTTCCCGGCGGGTGAAATGGAAACCCTAAACAGGCAATGCCCGCCACCAGCTCATTTTCAGCCAACAAGCTCGACATACGACCGCCCATTGACTTACCACCAATAACCACGGGAGAAGAAGTAAAGTGAGCGATCACTTCGCTGTATGCTTCGAGCAACTTTGGCGCGCGATCGGGCGGACGCTTTTTGCCATCTTCCGAACGTTTCACCATGTAAGGGAAATTAAAACGCACTACACGAATACCTTGCTCCACTAATCCTTTGGCGACAGCTGTCATGAAGTCATGCTCCATCCCCGCACCTGCGCCGTGAGCAAAAATAAACAGCGGTCCGTTTTCAGGTCCCTCAGCTATCCAGTGATTCATCCAATACTTCCTCTTGTTCTTTTCTCGCGGTTGCTAACATCCAGTCTCTAAACGTTGCGATTCGGCCCATATCTGCCTGCTGTTCATGACACACCACATAGAATGCATTCTTAGATATCAACACCTCGTCGAATGGTGCAATGAGTCGTCCGGCTTCCATTTCAGGTTTGGCGAGTACGTTGTTACCGAGCGCGACCCCCTGACCGTGCGCAGCAGCCTGTAGCACCATCGTTGAGTGACTAAAAATAGGACCGTGGTTTACGTTGATGCCTTCAATGTTGTAATGACGAGCAAACTGCTTCCAGTCTTTACGCGAAGTATCGTGTAACAAAGTATGTAATTTGAGGTCACTTAAAGATTCTAATGGTTTGTTACCCAAAAGTAATGAAGGTGAACAAAGTGGGATCAAAAACTCTTGGTACAATTTATCTGCTCGCAAACCTGGCCAGTTCCCACGGCCATAGTAGATCGCCACATCAACATCATCAGTCAGTGAGCCTTCATCCATATCTACGGCTTTAATACGTACATCGATATCGGGCTCTTGAGCATTAAAATCGGCCAAACGAGGTACAAGCCATTGGATAGCAAAACTCGGCGGTAGGCTAATCGTCAATGCCCCTTTTTCGCTACGTTCCAACACCTTATCTGTCGCTTCCGCAATCGAGGTGAAAATATCTTTGATATCGAGAAAGTAACTTTGGCCTTCTTCTGTTAACAACAAAGAACGATTACGTCGACGGAAGAGCTTCAATGATAAGAACTCTTCAAGCGCTTTAATCTGGTGACTGACCGCGGCTTGAGTAACAAATAACTCTTCTGCTGCTCGTGTAAAACTGAGATGACGAGCAGCCGCTTCGAAGACTCGAAGCGAATTTAATGGAGGCAATCTGCGAGACATATGGGACCTCTAATAGGATTAGTTTTTTTAATCTGAAACATTATAAAATGTCCGTTGTCGAACAGCCAGATAAATTCTATATTTCACCCCGCAACACGGGCCTGAACGGCTTGATTTCTTTGGAAATCAATTGGCTTCGTTGTTGCGATGTTGTGTTTGCAAACTCGTATTTCGAGTTAGGTAGATTTCTACCATAATGTTTTGTCCACACTCCCTGTGACAAAACATATACTTCCTGTATTTATTTTTGACCTGTCTGTCAAATTTGTTACACCGCCTAAATTAGGCGGTGTTTTTTTATCTATCAAAAATCTCATCCGCATATCTGGCAGCAATATCACTTTATTACTCTTCTTTCGGATTAATTATCGTTATATCAACACAAAGTGTATGGCTTTGCGATGAGCCTCAACATTATGCTAAGTAATGGTTGTCTGTAACGCGATCAAAAACAAAAAAGGCGCAAATTGATGTCTCAATTTGCGCCTTTTAACGTATTTTAACAGTCAGCTATGGACGGTAAACTTTTACGTTGCTGAAGCCTTGCTCTTGCAAGTAAAGCGCTTGCAGACGGCTCATCACACCGCGGTCACAGTAAAGTAGGTATGTCTTAGACTGGTCTAAGTCACCAAACTGTGTACCCAGCTTGTAGAAAGGGATATGTTTCACATCCACACCTTCGATTTCAAGTGGGTTATCGTCTTCCTCTTCAGGACTACGAATATCTAGCACAACCGCGTGCTCTTCTACCGCTTGAACTTGCTCTACTTCTGGTGCGGCTTGCTCAGACTCTTTCGCGATATCACGAATGTCCATCATGCGAGCTTCTTGAACCACTTGCTCAAGGATACTGAAGTCGAATTTCTCTTCTTCAGCTTCTAGCTTGCCTTTCACCGCTTTCACGGTTGGCTTCTTAGAGATAACACCACAGTATTCTGGCATTGTCTTTGCGAAATCTTCTGTGCCGATTTCACGTGCTAGATTGATGATGTCTTCTTTATCCCAGTTGATAAGCGGACGCAGAATCAGCGTGTCTGTTACGTTATCGATGTGGCGTAGATTGGTTAGCGTTTGGCTCGATACTTGACCTAGCGCTTCACCTGTTACCAATGCTTCGATCTTCATCTTCTGAGCGATCATGCCTGCTGCACGCATGAACATACGCTTCAAGATCACGCCCATTTGGCCGTCATCGACTTTCTCTAGGATTTCCGCAACCACAGGCTCGAAATCAACTGAGATAAAACGTACTTTTGCTGAAGAACCGTATTTGTTCCATAGGTAGTGAGAAACCTGCTTAACGCCGATTTCGTGTGCTGGACCACCCAAGTTAAAGAAGCAGTAATGTACTTTTGAACCACGCTTGATATGAAGATAGCTTGAAACACCAGAATCGAAACCACCCGAGATCAGGCTTAACACGTCTTCTTGCGTACCCAGAGGGAAACCACCTAGGCCTTTATGACGAGACAATACTTGGTTTAGCTTGTCGTTCGAGACTTCTACCTTGATCGTCACGTCTGGGTTTCGTAGCTTAACACTAGCGCTTTCAATCGCTTGATTTAAACCACCGCCTACATAACGCTCTAGTTCAATAGAGGTAAAGTCATGCTTGCCACGACGCTTCGCACGTACAACAAAGGTTTTATTTTCGAGTGCAGCACGGTTGAGTTCTAACACTTGCTCGAAGATATCGTGCAAGTCTTTAAATTCAGTTTGCTTCACTTCCAGTACGTGGTGAATGCCTGGTGTATGAGTCAAAACCTCAAGAACTTCAGCGTGGAATTCGTTACTCTCAGAGGTCACTTCAATGTGATCACGACGGTTAAATACCGCGACAGACTCCGTGCGGCTCTTAATGATGTTACGAATGTTGCACTCTAAAATCTTTGTGAAGCGCTTACGCACAGATTCACTTTTTACAAAAATTTCTGGATGGGGCTTTACAATAAATTTCATAGTCTAATTCGCAGGTTAGTTTCGCAATCAACAAAGAGTGACACTCAACTTCAATACTTCATACGCAGTAAAACCGCGTTTCAGTCACAAAAAGTAGTCTGAGCTCACTTTTAAGGCGCAAGATTATACACCCAAGCGGATTGGAAAAACAAAAAAAGCGAGCAATCTGCTCGCTTTCTTGTCTCTTTACTGACTTAAAACTAAAGCCTAGTTATTGAATTACCGGCACTTCTTCACTGTAGAGAGGCTCGCCTTGCATAATGCTGATTTCAACCCGTCGGTTAAGTGCGCGATTGTCATCAGAATCATTCGGTAACAAGGGCTCCGTATCCGCCATGCCTCGTACTCTTAAACGTTGATGAGAGAAGCCTCTCACTTTCTCCATCTCTTGCGCGACTGATACTGCGCGCTGAGAAGAGAGATCCCAGTTAGAGCGATAAAGTTCCGAATCTAGCGGTCGATTGTCTGTATGGCCAGATACTCGAACAATGCCTGGCACATCTTTTACTAGCTCTGCAATCTGACGAACTAAAGGGCGAAACTTAGGCTGCAAGAAGGCCGAACCTTCTGGGAATGCACCTTTTTCACGCATACGTATAACAATCTGCTGACCGAGGTTTTCAACTTCAATGGCGCCTTGTTCAATCTCTCGCTCTAAGGCTTTCTTGATGCTTTCCATCAAGGTTTCCATCTCTTGCGACATCTCTTTAGATTGCTGTTGCTGCATGTCCGCTTCGGCAGATTCATTGTTTTGAGTTGACGTTTCTGGCGATTGCCCACCCGTTAACTTGCCTTCATCACGTTTTGTGCCACCAGCTCGATCAGACTCCCCTTCATGAAATTCGAGCGTCTGCTGAGTGATGTCCATGGTTTGCTGCATGATGACATCAATCGGAGTTGGTTCCGGCCGACCCGGTCGAAACTCTTGGGCAATAATGCTAGTACCTTTGGGAATGTCTTTCACTTCAAGCTGATTTTGCACACCGAAGGCAAATTTCATTGATCCTGCAATTTGTTTGAACTTCAGTACATCCATCTCAGAAAACGAGAGTAGAAGAACAAAGAAACACATCAGTAGCGACATTAAGTCCGCGAATGTCCCCATCCATAACGGGAGACCGGGTGGCGGACAATCGCATTTGTTATCTTCATCATCCATCACTACTCTCCAAGTTACTCGTCAATCTCAAGGGCACGTTTACCTTCATTGAGGTAGTTCTTCAAGTAACTATCGATCACTCGCGGGTTTTGGCCATCTTGAATCGCTAATACGCCATCCATGATCAAACGGCGATTTAGCGTTTCTTGGTCACGGCGAAGAGAAAGCTTATCCGCAATAGGGAAAAACACCATATTGGACAGGATCGCGCCATACAATGTGGTCAAGAGTGCAACGGCCATTGCTGGTCCAATCGCTTTAGGGTCATCCATGTTTGAAAGCATCGCAACAAGACCAACCAAGGTGCCAATCATTCCCATCGCAGGAGCAACGTCGCCAAAGGCGCGAAATACGCCAGTACCTTGCGTATGTCGTTCATCCGTAAGCGCGATGTCTTTTTTGAGTGCCGCTCTCACAACGTCGGCATCATGGCCATCAACCAGTAGATCAATGCCTTTCTGCATGAATGTGTTGTTTATTTCCATCTCTTCAAGAGCAAGAAAACCACCTTTACGCGCCGCATCGGCCATTTCCACAATTTTTGCGATCAGGTCTTCGGGTTCATCCGCTTTAAACATGAAGGCTTTGCCAGCAATCTTTGTCGCACCAAAAAACTGTCCCATTGTGAACTTCATCAACACGACGAATATTGAGCCGCCAACGACAATAAGGATCGACGTGACATCGACAAACATGCCGATGCTGCCACCAAGCACCATCGCCATAATGACGAATGCAAAACCACCAATCAAACCTAATAGGGTTGCTAAATCCACAAAGCACTCCTCACGCTATACTCAAATACTGCCATTGGGCGGATTATTACCTGTATCGACAACTCGCGCAGAATTTTTAGAAAAATCTTAGCTAATGGATCACAAATTACACTTAACAACCTCAACCAAAATATGGGGTTTCATCGCTTAGACTCGTTGAACGCTAATTTTGTGACAATTATATAAGGTTAAATTTGACCAAGTTACTAGGCTAAGGTAACTTTCGTGCATCTTACCCGAGGCTTGATTAAGGCAGAAAAAAGATGGCGGTCAAGAAACCAGAAAACATGACCTTTGAAGCAACCATTGAAGAGCTTGATAGCTTGGTTGATCAATTAGAAAATGGCGATCTTGCTCTAGATGATGCCCTGCGTAAGTTTGAACGAGGCATTGCCTTAGCTCGTGCAGGCCAAACTAAATTAAGCGACGCCGAACAGCGCGTGAGCATTCTTCTTAGTGAAGATGATGAAGCACCACTGAGTGACTTCAAACCAGATTCAGAATAACAATCAGTAGTGAGCAATGTGATGCAACAGACATTGACGTCTTTTCAACAAAGAAACAATCAGCAATTGAATTTGTGGCTCGATCAGCTTCCATATCAAGAGCAGCCATTGATTCAAGCAATGAAATACGGCCTTTTGCTAGGTGGGAAACGCGTTCGCCCTTTTCTTGTTTACATCACAGGTCAAATGCTCGGCTGTAAACCTGAAGACTTAGACACCCCCGCCGCTGCTATCGAATGTATACATGCCTACTCACTCATTCATGATGATCTGCCAGCCATGGACGATGATGAACTGCGTCGAGGTCAACCAACTTGTCATATTAAGTTTGATGAAGCAACCGCAATACTGACAGGTGATGCACTACAAACTCTTGCCTTCACTATTATTTCTGATGGTCAATTAAGCTCGGCGGCAGAAGCTCAACGCATCAATATGATCAAAGCCTTAGCGCATTCCTCTGGTGCCAGCGGCATGTGTGTAGGGCAAGCCTTAGATTTAGGCGCGGAAAATCGCCTAGTTTCTCTTGAAGAAATGGAAGAGATACACCGTAAAAAAACCGGAGCTCTGATTGATTGTGCGGTAAAATTAGGTGCATTAGCTGCTGGTGAGAAAGGTATCGAGGTTCTACCTCACTTGGAGCGCTACTCAAAAGCAATTGGTTTGGCGTTTCAGGTTCAAGACGATATTCTTGATATCATCAGTGACACAGAAACACTGGGTAAGCCTCAAGGTTCCGACCAAGGTCTGAATAAGAGCACTTACCCTTCCCTGCTGGGTTTAGAGGGAGCCATAGAGAAAGCTCACACTCTGTTACAGGAAGCACTTCAAGCATTGGAAGCTATCCCATACAATACTCAGTTACTCGAAGAGTTCGCCCGATATGTCATCGAGCGCAAAAATTAACACTATAAGCGCGCATTTATATGACTCTTGATATTTCAAAGTACCCAACACTGGCGTTAGCAAATACACCGGAAGAATTACGTCTTCTTCCGAAAGAAACATTACCAAATCTGTGTGATGAACTGCGAACGTATCTGCTAAATTCAGTGAGCCAATCTAGCGGACACTTAGCGTCTGGCTTAGGCACCGTGGAGCTAACTGTCGCTCTGCATTATGTTTACAACACCCCTATCGACAAATTGATCTGGGATGTTGGTCATCAGGCTTACCCGCATAAAATCCTCACCGGACGTCGCGATAAAATGCCAACAATTCGCCAAAAGGATGGTCTACACCCTTTCCCTTGGCGTGAAGAAAGTGAATATGACACCTTATCTGTCGGCCACTCTTCGACATCGATTAGTGCAGGTCTTGGCATGGCCATCAGCGCACAAAAAGAAGGTAAAGGTCGCAAAATCGTCAGTGTGATTGGTGATGGCGCAATTACAGCAGGCATGGCATTCGAAGCCATGAACCACGCTGGCGACGTTCATCCTGATATGTTGGTGATTTTGAACGACAACGAAATGTCGATTTCAGAAAACGTCGGCGCCCTGAATAACCACCTTGCGAAAGTACTTTCTGGCAGCTTGTACACTTCTATCCGTGAAGGCGGCAAGAAAGTGCTGTCTGGTGTCCCACCTATTAAAGAGTTGGTTCGCCGTACGGAAGAGCACCTAAAAGGCATGGTAGTGCCTGGTACTCTGTTCGAAGAGTTCGGCTTTAATTACATTGGCCCGATTGATGGACACGACGTCAATGAACTCGTCAAAACGCTGAAAAATATGCGTGAGCTCAAAGGTCCTCAGTTCCTACACATCATGACCAAGAAAGGCAAAGGTTATGAGCCTGCCGAGAAAGATCCTATCGGCTACCATGGTGTTCCTAAATTCGATCCAACGCATAATTGTCTGCCGAAGAGCAGTGGCGGTAAGCCAACTTACTCAAAGATCTTCGGTGACTTTTTATGTGACATGGCGGCCCAAGATCCTAAGCTAATGGCAATTACGCCAGCGATGCGCGAAGGCTCGGGTATGGTGCGTTTCTCAAAAGAGTACCCAGACCAATACTTTGATGTGGCGATTGCTGAGCAGCACGCAGTGACACTTGCAACAGGCATGGCAATTGCGGGCGATCATCCAATCGTTGCTATCTATTCGACTTTCTTGCAACGTGGTTATGACCAATTGATCCACGACATCGCGATCATGGACTTACCAGTGATGTTTGCGATCGACCGCGCAGGTCTCGTTGGCGCAGATGGTCAAACTCACCAAGGTGCGTTCGATTTGAGCTTTATGCGCTGTATTCCGAACATGGTGATCATGGCGCCAAGTGACGAAAACGAATGTCGACAAATGCTTTACACTGGCCATAAGCATTCTGGCCCGAGTGCGGTTCGATACCCTCGTGGTAGCGGCATGGGCGTAGAAATCGAAACTGAGTTTACGGCGTTAGAAATCGGTAAAGGGCGCATGGTTCGCCAAGGTGAAAAAGTTGCTATTCTGAACTTTGGTACTTTCTTGGGTAACGCGCTAGAAGCGGCAGAATACCTTAACGCCACTGTTGCTGATATGCGCTTTGTGAAGCCGCTCGATGAAGCATTAATTCGTCAATTAGCCGCAGATCATGACGTGCTCGTGACGTTAGAAGAAAATGTTATCGCGGGTGGTGCTGGTGCTGGTGTCGTTGAGTTCATGATGAAAGATAAAATCATTAAACCTGTGTTGAACCTAGGTTTACCAGATGAGTTTATTCATCAGGGAACACAAGATGAACTGCATGAAGAGCTTGGTCTTGATGCAAAAGGAATTGAAAAATCCATCTTGGATTATTTAGCAAAATAGAATGTAAAAAGGGATGCTCATAGCATCCTTTTTTTACGGTCAACGTTTAGTTCATCCAGCCCGCATATTTTGCGACTAGAAACAGGGCAACACTGGCCATAACTCCCGCCACGATATCATCAACCATAATACCCAGCCCACCGTGAACTCGCTTATCTAGCCACCCAATTGGCCAAGGTTTTACCATATCGAAAAAACGAAATAAGATGAAGCCAGTGATCAACCACTTCCATTCAGTTAGTGGAATATTCAGTGCAGGTACAATGCTCATCGTAATCCAAAAGCCTGCAAACTCATCCCATACGATTGAACCATGATCATGCACCTTCATGTCTGCAGACGTCACTTGGCATATTTGAATGCCGATCACACACGAAATCAGAACAACAATGACATACGCCGTAAATGGTAATTGTGCCAACAACAAAAATAAAGGCACGGCCGCCAGTGTGCCCATTGTTCCAGGGATAAACGGGGATAATCCACTGCCAAAACCCGTCGCCAATAGATGCCACGGGTTCTTTAATGAAATCAGAGAAAGAGGGTTGGTCATATCCTTAAACCTATACTGCTAGTTTGGTTTCAATCGTCATGCCTGCGAGTTACTCAATAGTAACAGGCTCTTGGCTAGAGCTTAGCTCAGATCATTTAAAGTGGTCGAAGCCACTTAAGTCCCAATCAAGTGGTTGATTGTTATCATGCAGCTCGAAGGTTCCATTTGGTCGGATTTGACCAATACATGTGACCTTACAGCCAGTATGAGATAAAGCGCTTTGTAACGAGCCTCGATTTTGCTCCGGCACGGTAAAACACAACTCGTATTCTTCGCCACTTGCTAAAGCATACTGCTGCGCGCTGATCTTATCATCTAAAAACTGGACTAATTCTGAAGAGATCGGTAGCTGAGAGACATCAATACTCACCCCAACCTGAGATCGCTGTAAAATGTGCTTAATATCAGAGATTAAACCATCTGAAATATCTATCGCCGACGAGGCTAAGCCAACAAGAGCTTGTCCAGCAAGCACACGCGGAGAACTAAGGTAATGAGCTCGCTCTAGTGCTTCCGCGCCGGCTCTGCTGCGCAGAGAGTCATCTAGAATCACATCCAAGCCAGCTTTTGCATCGCCAAGGTTTCCCGTTACATATACCCAATCCCCAGGCTTGGCTCCGGATCGCGTGAGCGCTTTGTCTTCAGGTACAAAACCTTGCACCGTGAGTGTCAGACACAATGGCCCTTTGGTGGTATCACCGCCTATTAACTGAATACCATAGTAATCAGCCAGTTCGAAAAATGCATCACAGAAAGGAGCAAGCCATTCTTCATCTGGCTCAGGCATCGTTAATGCAAAGCTCACCCACGCAGGCGTTGCGCCCATCGCCGCCAAATCACTGATGTTAGAAGCCAATGCTTTGTGTGCGACCCATGCTGGGTTCGCGTCGGCTAAGAAATGCGTTCCAGCTACCAATGTATCCGTGCTAATCGCAATCTGAACATTAGCTGGCGCTTTGACCAAAGCACAATCATCACCAGCGGCTAGATGGACATCTTTACGTTGGCTCTGACGACCGACGAAGTACTTGTCTATCAGATTAAATTCACCAGACATAATTCACTTACTTTTTGATGTAAAAGCTTTTGATACAAAAAAGGTCAGCATGTGCTGACCTTTTCATTGAAGAAATCGTTATTTCTTACGAATGTGAGGTGCTGCTTTATCAAGTACACCATTCACAAACTTGTGGCTATCTTCTGCTGCGAAAACTTTTGCAAGTTCAATCGCTTCATTGATAACAACTTTGTAAGGAACATCTTCGCGACGAGTCATCTCGTACATAGCAAGGCGAAGAAGAGCAAGTTCCATCATATCTAAATCCTGCATAGGACGAGAGATGTATGGACGAATTTTGCTATCTAGCTCAGCGTGGCTAAGTACAACACCGCTTAATAGTTCACGGAAGTAAGCTACGTCTGTCTCTGGAGCAGCAAGCGCTGGCTCAGATGCATGAAGTTCTTCTTCATCGTATTTGTCGCCAGACAAAAACTGTTCTTCAATCTTGGCAACATTCTCTTTAGTAATTTGCCATGAGTAGATCGCCTGTAGAGCGAATTGACGTGCGTTACGACGTGCGGCTGGTTTCACACTGGCCCCCATTAGGAATCAATTTCAGATAGTACATTAATCATTTCAAGTGCGCTTAGTGCAGCCTCTGCACCTTTATTACCAGCCTTGGTTCCTGCGCGTTCAATCGCTTGATCGATCGTATCAACAGTCAAAACACCAAATGCTACTGGAATGCTAAATTCCATAGACACTTGTGCTAGACCTTTGTTCATTTCACTACAAACATAGTCAAAGTGAGGCGTTCCACCGCGAATAACAGACCCTAGAGAAACAATAGCGTCGAATTTGCCAGTTTTAGCAACACGCTGAGCTACTAGAGGTAGTTCTACGGCACCTGGACAACGCACAACCGTGATGTTGTCTTCGCTTACTTGTCCGTGACGCTTTAGTGTATCGATCGCACCAGAAAGTAGGCTTTCGTTAATAAAACTGTTGAAACGAGAAATAACGATAGCAATTTTTGCATTTGGCGCTGGGAAGCCACCCTCGATCACTTTCATAAGCTTTCCTTTAACTCTATTTATAAGTGAAATATGTTCATCAAGTGAGAATCGCCGGATTCTAGCACAAATTTGTGAGCAATATCTAATGGAAATTGGAGGCAAATCACCGGTTCCTAGCCATTGACGAGTTAAGCACGTCAAAGACTAGGAACTTATTGTTCGGTTGTTACTCGCAGACGTACTCAACAACGTTCAGACCAAAACCACCTAACGCGTGGTACTTTTTGTTGGTCGATGACAGAAGGCGCATATCATGTACACCGAGATCCGCAAGAATCTGTGAACCAACGCCAACACGGCGAGACGTGCCTTGTTTTTTAGCAAGCGTTGGGGCTTCACCTTTGTCTTGCGCTTCGAACATCTTCACGCGATGAATAAGTAGATCGGTCGATTCTTCATGGCCAAGAACAACCAGCACACCGCCTTCTTCACCAATGCGTTTCATTGCCTTATCTAGTGTCCAGCTGCGCTCTGCATTACGATCGCTACGTAGTAAGTCGGTAAAAACGTCTTGAAGATGAACGCGAACCAGTGGCGCTTTTTCTTTCAAATCGCCCTTGCACATTGCGTAGTGCACTTGGTTATCAATGGTGTCTTTGTACGTGACTAACGTGAACTCGCCAAACTCTGTCGGTAACTTGCACTCTGCCACACGTTCAATCGTTGTCTCAGTGTTATTGCGGTACTCTATTAGGTCGGCAATAGTGCCCAATTTAATACCGTGCTTCTCTGCAAAGATCTCTAGATCTGGGCGACGAGCCATGGTGCCGTCGTCATTTAAGATCTCAACAATCACCGATGCTGGCTCTAAACCAGCAAGACGAGCCAAATCACAGCCAGCTTCAGTGTGACCTGCACGAGTCAGTACACCGCCGTCTTGAGCTGCGAGAGGGAAGATGTGACCAGGCTGCACCAAATCCGCAGCTTTAGCGTTTGGCGCGACTGCTGCTTGAACGGTACGTGCGCGATCTGCGGCTGAAATACCCGTCGTTACCCCTTCTGCCGCCTCAATAGAAACGGTAAAGTTGGTGGTGTATTGCGCATTATTGTCTTGCACCATTGGTGGCAGACCTAGACTTTCGCAACGATCTTTGGTCATGGTTAAACAAATCAGGCCACGGCCATAGGTTGCCATAAAGTTGATGGCTTCCGGCGTAATATGCTCGGCAGCCATGATCAAGTCACCTTCATTCTCGCGGTCTTCATCATCCATTAGAATGACCATTTTGCCTGCGCGAATATCATCAATAATTTCTTGTGGCGTACTGATTGGCATAGTCTGTTATCCCGTTATTCTAAATTTGTTATTGCGACAGCAATGAAAAATTACGTTGCATTGAATGCTAGTTAGGTCAATAGTTTGAGCTTTGCATCAAGCAAGTCAATGAATCTCGCGGTGTTCTGTGAGTCTGCTCTTTATCGCATGCCTCACGTAGCCACTCCCAAGACTTATGCAAAACCGTTTTGCTGTAAAAAGTCCATCGTGATACGAGACTCGGCCTTATCTTCTTGTTGTCCTTGCAGTAAACGCTCCATATAACGCGCAAGTACATCAACTTCCAAGTTGACTTTGCGCCCCACTTGAAACTGGTCAATCGTAGTTTCTTCACTCGTATGAGGAACGATCGTCAGCTTAAAAGCATTTTTACGTAAGTCGTTGACGGTTAGGCTAATACCATCAACAGTAATCGAGCCTTTCTCTGCAACGTACTTGCTAATTTCCGCAGGCATTGCAACCCAAAACTCTATCGCACGGCCAACTGAATTGCGTTCGACAATTTCACCAACCCCATCGACATGGCCAGAAACGATATGTCCACCCAATCGCGTTGTTGGCAACATGGCTTTTTCTAGATTCACCTTATCGCCTACTTGGTATTCAGCAAACCCAGTTTTCTTCAAGGTTTCTAATGACAGATCAGCACTGTAATAGTGGCTTCCGAAGTCAACTACCGTTAAGCAAACACCATTGGTCGCAATGCTATCGCCTAACTTAACGTCTGACATATCAAGCGTACCCGTTTCAACCGTGACGGTGATGTCTTCGCCCTTCGGCGTAATCGCAGCTAACTTGCCAACTGCTTCTACTATTCCTGTAAACATACTATTTCTTATCTAAGTTCATTACGTTTAATGGTGGCGGTGATGCGAATGTCTACCCCGACCATACGAACGTCTGTAATGTTTAAATCTATGACGTCAGCCATAGCGCTTAACCCTAAAGCACCGATAAGCCCCCGACCATCGCTGCCCATGAGTTTTGGCGCAAGGTAAACAATGAGCTCATCTACAAGATTAGCCTTTATCATCGCACTCGCTAGCGTAGCTCCAGCTTCAACCCATAAGTGATTGATGTGGTGCTCATCCGAGATACGTTTTAATGTCGTTGATAAGTCAATTTGGTCAGCGCTGTCCAATAGAGGGATACAGTCTCCATCAGAGCGAATAATAACTCGCTCTCCATCGGTGTGGAACAGCTTGAGCGCACCCGTTAAATGGTTCTGACGGTCTAAGATTACACGTACTGGTTGACGAAGTTCTTCTCGTAAATACTGCGCTTGAACACTGGTAGGTAAGTCATCCCAACGCACATTGAGTGACGCATTATCATCAATCACCGTTTTGCTGGTAGAGAGAATACCACCACTCATCGCTCGATAGCGCTGCACATCTTGGCGGGCCGCTGGGGAGGTGATCCATTGGCTCTGACCATTACTGAGTGCGCTTTGCCCATCCAAACTGGCTGCCATTTTTAATTGAACAAACGGCATGCCTGTACGCATGTACTTTATAAAACCAGGGTTAAGGGCAAGGGCATCTTGCTCTAACAAGCCGATTTGTACTTCAATTCCGGCATCACGTAACATCTGGATGCCGCGACCTGCAACTTTCGGGTTTGGGTCTACCATGGCGCAAACCACACGTGCCACTTTGGCTTTAATCAGCCCTTCGGCACATGGCGGTGTACGGCCGTAATGAGAGCAAGGTTCTAGCGTCACATAAGCGGTTGCACCAACTGTTTTTTCACCCGCCATGCGCATCGCGTGCACTTCGGCATGCGGCTCACCAGCACGATGGTGATAGCCTTCACCGACAATTTCTTCATCACGAACGATGACACACCCTACATTTGGATTAGGGGCGGTGGTGTAAATGCCACGTTTCGCTAACTTAATAGCTCGTGACATCATGGCGAAATCTAAATCAGAAAACGCTCTTTCAGGAGTGTGTTGAGTCATGAGCTACTCAGTCTTCTAGGCGGGCAATCTCTTCGCCAAACTCGCGAATATCTTCAAAGCTGCGGTAAACGGAAGCAAAACGAATGTAAGCCACCTTATCGAGCTCTTTGAGCTGGTCCATGACTAAATTACCAATCATTTCACTCGGAACCTCTCGCTCACCCGTCGCACGCAGTTGTGATTTGATCATACTGATCGCTAATTCTATAGAATCGGCACTCACTGGGCGTTTCTCTAAAGCGCGTTGAATACCGCCGACCATTTTATCTTCATCAAATGGTTCACGGTTGCCATTCGATTTGATCACTTTAGGCATCACTAACTCTGCGCTTTCAAACGTAGTGAAACGCTCGCTACACGCCAAGCACTGACGGCGACGTCGAACTTGATGGCCATCAGCCACTAAGCGGGAATCAATAACTTTGGTATCGTTCTCGGAACAAAAAGGACAATGCATATCACCTCCATATCTATACCAAAATAACCTCATGAGCAATCACGAATAACCACGCGTTCATGGTTATACGGACTCTATTAAAGCTATTTGGGTATAACGCTTTCAAACCGAAATAAAAGCTCATGTAGTGTAGCGGAATTGGTATGTTAGACAAAACAAAAAGGGGCGCAAAGGCCCCTTTTTCACTCAAGATCTCGTCGAATGTGTTAACTGCGTGCTAAGTAGTTCGCTTTACCAACCCACTTGTAGCTAGTTAGCTCTTCTAAGCCCATCGGACCGCGTGCATGTAGCTTTTGCGTAGATACTGCGACTTCTGCGCCAAGGCCAAATTGCGCACCGTCTGTAAAGCGCGTTGAAGCATTCACATAAACCGCCGCCGAACCGACAGAATTGATGAACAGTTCTGAGTTTTCCAAGCTATTGGTCATGATCGCATCTGAGTGGCTCGCGTTATGGACACGCATATGATCAACGGCATCTTTCACATCAGACACAACTTTTACACCAAGAGTGTAGCTCAACCATTCCGTATCAAAGTCACCTTCAACAGCATCGCGAATTTGTGTTGCTTGAGCCATCAGTGCTTTTGCCTTAGGCTCTGTCACGAAGGTCACTTTATCGTTCATGCGCTCTACGATCATTGGTAGGAATTGCGCTGCAATTTTTTCATGCACGAGCAGCGTATCTAATGAGTTACACGCAGATGGACGTTGAACTTTAGAGTTCTCAACCACATTCAGGGATTTCTTTAGATCAGCGGATTCGTCGACAAAGATATGGCTGATACCAAAGCCACCAATAATCACCGGAATCGTGCTGTTTTCTTTACACATTTTGTGTAGGCCAGCACCACCGCGTGGAATGATCATGTCGACGTAATCGTCCAACTTAAGCAATTGAGAAACAAGCTCACGATCTGGTTTTTCAATGTACTGCACAGAAGCGGCTGGAAGGTTCGCCTTTGCGAGCGCAGACTGAATAACCTTCACTAATTCCATATTCGAGAAAAATGTCTCTTTGCCACCACGTAAAATACTTGCGTTGCCGGTTTTCAAGCACAACGCTGCAATATCAATGGTTACGTTTGGACGCGCTTCATAAATTACGCCCACGACACCAAGCGGCACACGACGACGAGACAGTGACATCCCATTTTCCAGTACCTTACTGTCTATTTCGCTGCCTACAGGATCGTTCAAGCTAATGACGTTGCGAACATCATTCGCAATTGCAGTCAATCGTTCTTCATTAAGCAAAAGGCGATCGAGCAGCGCATCGGTTAAACCCGCTTCACGGCCAAGTTCGATGTCTTTAGCGTTTGCCGCCAAAATAGCAGCAGAGTTTGCTTCTAGTTCATCAGCAATGATGGCTAATGCTTGGTTCTTTTGCGCAGTTGACGCTGTCGCTAATTCGAAAGCTGCATCTTTAGCAGCTTTACCCATATTCGTTAAATCCACTTTGCTTCCCTCTAATTCTATTCCTGAATGACGACCAAATCATCGCGGTGAATCACCTCAGAGCCATAATCATGACCCAAAATAGAGATGATATCTTTACTGTGCTTACCAGTAATTTTAGTTAGGTCATCACTTGAGTAGGCGCTGATGCCACGAGCCACCAACTTACCGTGAGTGTTTGTTACACGCGCCACTTCGCCTCGTGCGAAGTCACCACTAACTTTGATGACCCCTTTAGCAAGTAGGCTACTGCCCTTGCCGACCACAGCATTGACTGCACCATCATCAATAACGATGTCGCCCGATGCCGCAGGTCCCGCTAGAATCCAGCGTTTACGGTTCTCTAAGGCTTCAGCGCAAGGTAGGAAGCGCGTGCCCTGAGGTTCAGCACTTAAAGAGTCAAAGATAACATTCGGCGCACTACCAGCAGCAATAATAACCTCGATACCTGCGCGGCGAGCGATGTCTGCGGCTTGCAGCTTCGTTGCCATACCACCAGTACCCAATGTTGTACCGCTTCCACCTGCGATTTTACGCAGCGTATCGTCGATGGTTTTTACTTCCTTGATAAGCTCTGCGTTCGGATCTTTACGAGGGTCAGCAGTAAACAGACCTTTTTGGTCCGTTAAAAGCAAGAGCTTATCTGCGCCACATAAAATGCCTACCAAAGCGGAAAGGTTGTCGTTATCGCCAACTTTAATCTCGCTAGTCGCAACGGCATCATTTTCGTTTACGATAGGAACAATATCGTTCGCAACGAGCGCATTAATAGTGTCACGCGCGTTAAGGAATCGCTCACGATCTTCTAAATCGGCACGGGTTAGTAGCATTTGGCCGATCTTGATACCATAAATACCAAACAAAGACTCCCATGTTTGAATCAAGCGACTCTGCCCCACCGCGGCAAGTAACTGCTTACTCGCCATCTCGTTGGGCAATGCGGGGTAACCAAGATGCTCACGGCCTGCTGCAATCGCACCAGACGAAACCATTACGATTGAATGGCCTTGTTTTTTAAGCTCAGCACACTGGCGTGCTAACTCAACCATGTGTGCACGGTCGAGTGCCAGAGTGCCGCCTGTCAGCACACTTGTACCCAGTTTCACAACGACAGTTTGTGGTTGTGAAACAACTGCATTTTGTTGATTCGTTGTCATGATGTCTTCTGAAGTGAAAAACAAATAAAGAGAGGATGTTTTAACAATCAAATAGGGAATTAACAAGAGAAAAGGTGCGTTTTCGCACCTTTTTGTTTGGTATTAAATGAAAACAACCAAATTAAGCGAAATCGAAAGACTCCGTGTGATATTCGACTTCTAATTTGAAGTGTTCTTCTAAAGTATCAACCAGCTTTTGATGGAATGTGCTCTGCGTGAGATACACTTCCTCTACTACTTTTTTGGGAAGGGCTTCAGATACCCATTGCCCTTCTTTGTTGTACTTGCCAATATGATATTTAGCAGTAAAGCCTCCCTCGATGGATTCCAAATCCATCCACCAGCCCCAAAATTCACGCTTCTCAGGCGATTTTTTGTCGTCTACACATACAGATAAACAATCAAAATAATAGCGCCCTTCTTGCGATTGTGGTTCGCGCAGGTAAGGCCCTATCGCCTTCAACTTTGACATCAAGCGAAAGTGAGTCGGGCCCTGAGTCGTCTCTGACATATGAATCTCCGTTTTCATAGTTAAAAGTAAACACCCAAGAATGATTATTATTTTTAATTATCATGAGCTTATTTTTTGCTCAGATATATCACTCTTAACTAATTTAGGAGAATTGTCACCCTAATAATTCATCTTCTAGCCACTTTATGGCTAAATCGAGGGATTGCTCATATCCTTTTGTAATTGTTTTGGAACTGATTTTTTTCGCTCTACCATACTGGCTAAATAGAGCAACAAGTTGATTATCACTGTGTGGCGACACTGGATCGCCTTCAAGACTCAAAGCCAAAATAGGCACTTTGGTTTTTCGACTGCTCAGGAAGCCCTGAACCTTCAATGACCACGCCATCATCTGACCAGCCATGCTATTAATATCAACCGCATTTTTCCCCAAACGGGAAGCCAAAAGATCTAGGTACATCTTCGGCATTTTTTGTAACTTCTGAGGGGAAGTAAAAATATCATGAACTGGCGCGCCTAGAGCGACACAAGCTTTGATCTTTTCTTGCTCGACAAAAGAGAGTCTGATCATGGCATTACCACCAAAACGAAACCCAACTAACCCCACTTTGTGATGATCAACCCAAGGTAGCGAGTAAAGCTCATTCAATACCGCTTGATGTAGGCAACTTGAATTCTCGGTCAAGGGCCAATGAGAGCTATGCCCTACCGAAGGCATGTCTACGGTTAACATCGCAATATCTCGCGGTGCAAGACGATTACGGAACAAACGCCACATGTCGGTTTGTAGGGTATCCAAACCAGCGCTCACCATTACCACAGGCAACTGTTTATCCGTTCTTGGTAAATGGAGGTTCGCGATGATTTTGCGATTTTGGTAAGGCACTTCAATTTGCTTGATGGTGTACTTAGTTTTTTCTGCGCCGTCAGAATACGCTTTGTTTGCCAGTACTTGAGCCTGCGATGCCAAGTTATCATTTTTTAAATGTGGGTAGCCTGCAATACTAAAACACAAAGAAGCAGTGAAGAGTTCATCCGCTGCCTCTTCTCCTTGCATTTCATTTGCTCGCTTCTGATGATCCATACCAAGCTTGATCCACTCAAATGTCCAGTTACCACTGTGATAACCCATTACAGTGTCTAACCAATCATCATTGGTTCGCGAGTGAGAAGATGAAGCAATTTTGGACAGTACGCCTTCCATTTCGATCGGAGACAATCCTTGCCAAGCCCATTGCAAGCGACGCAAATGACGATACCAAGCACGATCACCCTGCGCTTCTCGTTCATCAAGTATTTTTTTACTGGTCGGCATGTACTGGGTAAGCGCGGAGGTTTCTTTTGCTTGCTTATGTTTCACGAACAAAGTTTCGGAAAGATTTTTACTGACGTCTTCAGACATAGGAAGAACCCTAGGCTATTAGCATGATTTAATATCATAATAAAAAAAATGCCCCTATAAAGGGGCATTTCTCAATATTCTTTAACCGCGCTTATTTTTGCTTGCGGTTTACTGGCTCAGCATACTGGATTGACATATCCCAAGGCTGCTCGATCCAAGTGTCTTGAGCAATATCTACAACGTAATCATCCAGCAGCTCTTTGCCTGATGGTTTCGCACACACAGCGATCATTTTCGCTTTTGGATACATCTCACGTAGTTTGCGCGCTGTATCACCACTGTCTACTAGGTCTTCAACGATTAGGTAACCTTCGCCATCACCTTCAGGTGCTTTTAGTACCGTCATATCGCGCTGATGATCATGGTCGTAGCTTGAAATACAGATTGTATCAACATAACGAATACCAAGTTCACGAGCCAAAATAGCGCCAGGAACCAAACCGCCGCGGCTTACCGCCCAAATTCCTTTCCATTGCTCAGCTGGCATTTGTTTTTCAGCCAGTTCACGGCAGTAAGTCTGCATTGCATCCCAAGTGATAATGAATTTTTTACTCATTGTAATAACCTAATAATTTGAAAATATGCATCCTCAAAATCTAGCGAAGTCACTCAAAAGCGGAATGCTCACTAACTTCTCCAAAATGTTTGGAGACGAGGATTTCAAGCTGCGCAAACGATTATTCTACCGAAACACACCGCTAATACCAACGGTGATATCAAAATTCTCTGCCTATTCTGCAGAAAAACCGTCTTCTGTGAACAACGTAAAAAAGAAAAAGCCAGCGTGAATAAATCCACACTGGCTTTTTGCTCGAGAAATTAACCGACGAGGTATTTAACGATGAAGATGGCTGACATCACCCATACACTCATCGACACTTCACGGCCCTTGCCGCTGAATAACTTGATCGCCGCGTATGCGATAAAGCCTAACGTGATACCTTCTGCAATCGAGAATGTTAGCGGCATAACTAAACAAGTCACAACAACTGGGGACGCTTCAGTTAGGTCACGCCAATCAATGCTTACTAGCCCAGACAGCATCAAGATCGCCACATAGAATAGCGCACCTGACGTTGCATAAGCAGGGATCATACCCGCAAGTGGTGAGAACAATAGAGCAAGTAGGAAGAGTACACCAACAACCACGGCTGTTAGACCAGTACGCCCACCCGCAGCCACACCAGAAACGCTTTCAATATAAGATGTCGTGTTGGAGGTACCAAGTAATGCACCTACTGACGTTGCTGTTGAGTCTGCAAGTAACGCTTTGTTTAAACGAGGGATGTTGCCATTCTCATCCGTTAGACCTGCTTTTTGAGAAACGCCAACGAGCGTACCTGCGGTGTCAAATAAATCGACAAATAGGAAAGCAAATACGACGGAAATCATGCCTACTTCAAACAAACCAGAGAAATCCAGTTGCATGAAAGTTGGCGCAATGCTTGGTGGCGTTGACATAATACCGCCCCACTTCACATCACCAAATAGAAGACCGAGCGCTGTAACGCCAAGAATGGCGATCATCACCGCACCTTTCACACCACGATGAACCAATGCAATCGTAAGAAAGAAGCCAATCGCGGCCAATACAGATGGCAATGATGTGATCTCTCCCATAGAAACTAATGTCGCTGGGTTATCAACGACGATACCTGCATTTTTTAATGCGATAAACGCTAAGAAAAGACCAATACCAGCTGAAATACCTGTTCGTAGAGAATGCGGGATCGAGTTAATAATCCACTCACGGATCTTAAATACGCTTAAAAGAATGAACAGAAGGCCAGAAACAAATACAGCCGCTAACGCAACTTGCCACGTATAACCCATTCCCAATACAACAGAGTAAGTGAAAAATGCGTTCAGGCCCATTCCTGGTGCCTGTGCGATTGGGTAATTGGCAACAAATCCCATAATAAAACAGCCGATTGCGGCAGCAAGACAAGTCGCAACAAAAATGGCGCCACGGTCCATACCGGTATCCGACAGGATCGCTGGGTTTACAAAAATAATGTAAGCCATAGTTAGGAAGGTCGTAACACCTGCAATGATCTCAGTGCGCACATTTGTGCCATTTTCACTGAGTTTAAAAAGCCTCTCGAGCATGATCGAATCCTGTAAAGGTAAAAAGTAAACGGTTGCGTAATCGATTGGCGGGAATTATAAAGTTATCAAATAGCAAATTCTAGATAGAATCTTCACTCTAATGCGTTTTTTTTCTTTGGATATGAAACACATTCTCTAATCTATCAAAGCAAGCAAAGAAATATATTCTTATAAAACAATAGGTAACCCAGATAACACAGTTCTCTAAAAGAGAATAAAAACTGAGCAATGTACTAAACTTTCAGATGAAAAAGGCCCATTTTAAACATGGTATCTAACAGATTTGATGGAAAAGTCGATAAAACCGAAGAATGGGGAATAGAAGAAGGCTTTGATGGCAATAAGTGAGTCAGGAAGAGAAAATAGAGATAAAAAAACGCCACCCAATTTGGGTGGCGGTGAATCATGTCAGCACTATCACTGAAAAAAAATTCCAATTTATAGGGGTGAACAAACTGTTCGAGTCACATGCGTTGACTTCACTTAGTAGCCAAAGCTTGTTGGGTATACAAAGTTACCGGTGTAAACAGACTTGCTATTCCAGAACATTGTACTTGGTAAACCTTTCATAACTATCACCTTTTAAATCAATTAAACATTCGTTGATTTCTCGGTTCCTTGGAGGCGATAAAACGGACTCATCCTTTGAGCATTTCATTCTTCTCTCAGAAGCTGGTTACAAATATACCACCAAGAAATTTAATTACAAGCATTTTAGTGATTGAAATCACAAAAAATGCATAAATTGACCTTTATCAAAGTTTATGTGTAATTAAATTACAATTTTATGAATTAAAAAATAAAGCCACTTTCAGAATGTATGATAGAGAACACATAGTGCTTGTTATTGTATTCACAAACTGTGACAGTTCTGAGAGAAATCCTTGTGATCGCGACTACTCGTACTCCTTATCTGGTGGTATGCTAACGGCAATTTGAAGGCCAAATCGTCTAGCATTTAATGCTACCTTGACAATATTTTTACGGTATATATTTGGCAAAGCACATCAAAAGGAGTCCTCCGTGTCTGAGTTCCATTCTGAGATCAGTACCTTATCACCTGCTCCACTTTGGCAGTTTTTCGATAAGATTTGTTCAATCCCTCATCCATCGAAACATGAAGAAGCATTAGCACAGTACATTATCAACTGGGCAACAGAGCAAGGCTTTGACGTTCGCCGTGATCCAACCGGTAACGTGTTCATCAAAAAGCCCGCGACACCAGGAATGGAAAATAAGAAGGCTGTTGTACTTCAAGCACACATCGACATGGTGCCGCAGAAAAACGAAGACACTGAACACGACTTCACCAAAGATCCAATCCAACCTTACATCAATGGCGAATGGGTAACTGCGAAAGGCACGACGCTTGGTGCAGATAACGGTATTGGTATGGCTTCTTGCCTTGCTGTATTGGCATCTAAAGATATTAAGCACGGTCCACTCGAAGTTCTGCTGACGATTGATGAAGAAGCAGGCATGACTGGCGCATTTGGCCTTGAAGCTGGTTGGTTAGAGGGTGAGATTCTTCTAAATACAGACTCTGAACAAGAAGGCGAAGTCTACATGGGTTGTGCAGGTGGCGTTGATGGCACCATGACTTTCGATATTTCTCGAGAATCAACGCCTGCAGGTTTTGTAACACGCCAACTGACGCTGAAAGGCCTAAAAGGTGGTCACTCAGGTTGTGACATTCACACAGGTCGCGGTAATGCCAACAAATTACTTGGTCGTTTCCTTGCCGGTCATGCTCAAGAGCTTGATTTACGTTTAGTCGAATTCCGTGGTGGTAGCTTACGTAATGCAATCCCTCGCGAAGCGTTTGTTACTGTCGCGCTTCCTGTCGAAAACCAAGACAAGCTTGCTGAGCTGTTCAACCACTACACTGAGCTGCTTAAAACTGAATTGGGTAAAATCGAAACAGGTATCGTAACCTTTAATGAAGTGATCACGACTGACGCGCAAGTATTTTCAATCGCCGATCAGCAACGATTCATTGCGGCACTTAACGCTTGTCCAAACGGCGTAATCCGTATGAGTGATGAGGTGGAAGGCGTTGTTGAAACTTCTCTAAACGTTGGTGTGATCAGCACAGAAGAAAATAAAGTCACCGTGCTTTGCTTGATTCGTTCTCTCATTGACTCTGGCCGTAGCCAAGTGGAAAGCATGCTGCGCTCGATTACTGAGCTAGCAGGCGCGCAAATTCAGTTCTCAGGCGCTTACCCTGGCTGGAAGCCAGATGCAGATTCCGAGATCATGGCAATTTTCCGTGATATGTATGAAGGCATTTACGGTCATAAGCCGAACATCATGGTCATCCATGCTGGTCTTGAGTGTGGCCTATTTAAAGAACCATACCCACACATGGATATGGTTTCTTTCGGTCCAACAATAAAATTCCCTCACTCTCCAGATGAGAAAGTGAAGATTGATACTGTTCAGTTGTACTGGGATCAGATGGTCGCGCTTTTAGAAGCGATTCCAGAGAAAGCATAATTCAATCACGAAAAACGACAAAGGGTGCCATACGGCACCCTTTTTTTTGGTTTAGTTGAACCCAACTACACACGGTTTTGCGCGTAAGCGGCTAATTCATCCATTGAGGTTTGTGCAACAACTTCACCTTCAATGTAGTAAGTAACAAACTCACCATCGCGTACACCCATGAGTGTCGCCTTTTCACCGTTACTGTAAGTAATGTCCATTTGAACAGTGTTCTCATCGATTTGCTGCATTCGCCCCTGCTCAATGACACGGTTATCCGCTAATGGTGCGATTGGTGCCGTCGTTAACGACTTATCTAACTGGTGATTGACATCAATGTAAGTATCTACCTTTGTATCGAAGATATGTGGCTTACCATTTAACGGGTTCTTACCCGTCCAAAATTCTAGAGAGTTAAACACGATATAATCCGCTGCGATCGCGACACCATAAACAGGCGCTAAAAGCATATTTAGGCCACCTCGAGCGTAACGGTTGTCAACAGCTTTCAAGTTAAACCCCATGACATAACCTGTCACGGCATTACTACCTACGCAACCTGAAAGTGAAACTGCTACCGCAGTCAATGCACCAATTTTAGCAATTGCCTTTTTCATCAAAACCTCTAGTTAGAAAGTGTGAAACCTCAAATTCGACGCGGATATTATCGGATAAAAAGTAGGGTTAAAAGTCCGTTTTTTTGTCCTCCATGAACAGTATTATTTTTAATACTGTCACATTTTTTAAGGCTATTATTGCGCTCTCTTCTCTATGTCTTGTTATGTATTAAACTGATAGAAAAGATCATATTGAAAACAAAAACTTCACACATAACAAAATTTCACGCATGACGATTAAAGTAATTTGTCGTGTCCTTAATGAGAATGATTAGTGCGATTTTGCAGCAATTGTTACATTGCTGATGACGCATTTGACAGAGATGGTTTATGGCCAGAAGTAAAAAAAGCAAAGTGTTTGAGCTCTTAGGACATCAAATACAACCAGGACAACGATTAGAGATCGAATTTGAAGCAGCGAAGCTATATACACATTCGCCTTTATCTATTCCTGTGGAAATCATCCATGGGAAACAAGAAGGACCAGTGTTAATGGTGAATGCGGCTATCCATGGAGATGAGCTTAATGGCGTAGAAATCGTTCGTCAGATCATTAACCAACTGGATCCACAAAAACTGAAAGGCACTGTCATTGCAGTACCTATCGTTAACGTTTTTGGTTTCATCCATAAATCTCGTTACTTGCCCGACCGACGAGATCTCAACCGTTGCTTTCCTGGCAGTGAAAAAGGCGCACTTGCATCTCGTATGGCACACGGGTTCTTTAACAACATTGCCAAGCGTTGTGACTACATTTTGGATCTACACACAGGGGCCATTCATCGCACGAACTTGCCACAGATCCGCGCAAACTTAAGCAACCCAGAAACTCTACGTATTGCTCAAGCATTTGCGACGCCAGTGATTGTTGATTCAGCATTGCGTGATGGCTCTTTACGCAGTGAAGCAGAAAAATGTGATATCCCCGTGCTAACCTACGAAGCTGGCGAAGCATTGCGTTTTGATCCACTTTCGATCAGCGCTGGTGTACTCGGGGTTCGGCGCGTAATGCAAGCCATTGGTATGTTGCGTGCGAGCAGGAAAAAGCTGCCTGAGCCTATCATAGCGAAGTCCACCAGCTGGGTTCGCGCGTCAGGTAACGGCATTTTGCGTACTGTCGTTAATCTGGGAGACAAAGTAGAACAGGGGGAAACGCTCGCTTATATTAGCTCTCCTCTTGGTCATGATGAGATAGAACTAAAAGCCCCGAAGCGTGGTTTGGTTATCGGTCAACAAACATTACCATTGGTGAACGAAGGCGATGCAATTTTCCACCTTGCCTATTTTAACCAAGGTGATAATGCTTTAGAGCAAGCAGTCGAAAGCTATATTGAAGGCCTCACTGAATTCGATGCCGAGCCGCTGACAACCGGACAGATACCGTTAGAAACTCAGTAATTCCTACCAAGTAGGCGCCTGATTAGCTCAAAAGGAGCAACAGTGCTCGCACTATCTTGTTTAAAGCCAATAAGCTCAGCGTCCATGATGCTGGGCTTTTTGTTTTATGTAAGCTAACGATACTCATCGCAGTTTCCACGAATGGATAAAAAACTTTACAATCCGTCGCAAAAACACATTTGATAATTAATATCATTATCATTTATTAATCGTAATAATGTTCTTATAATCCGAGCTTCATAAAAACACTATAAATCATCAATATGAAACGATTAATAAGTCATCCATTCAAAGTAAATCTCATTTCACTGGCTTTGCTCTTCCCTCTTTATTCATATGCTGAGACAGCGCCAAATGAAGAGCTTGAAGTCATAGGCGTTCGTTATGCCAAACCTATTACCATTGCTGAGCCTGCGCAAACCACCATTAATTGGTCAGAGATTGAAGAGCAACAGTACTCTAATTTTGCCTCAATGATCGATGCCGTTCCCGGTGCATCAATAGATGGTGGCGGTCGTTCTGGTGGCGAACGTATTAACATTCGTGGTTTTGATGATCCAAGCGATATCGCCGTCTTTGTCGATGGCGCTCCAATTGGCTTTCAACAATACCGCTACGGTACCTTCTTTTTTGATCCGTTCTTAATTGGCGAAGCAGAAATTATCAAGGGCGCGCACGACTATCGAGCACTCAACGGGAAGTTTGGTGGCTCCATTCGCATTAAAACCAAAAGTGTCGATGATCTCCTGTACGGCGAAAGAAACTTTGGTGCCCGCATCTCAAGTGCATACAACACCAACGGCGATGAGAACGCCTACACGCTAACACTCTATGGTAAAAACGATACTGGTTTTTATTTTCTAGCGAATGGCTCGGTAAAAGATTCTGATGACATTAAAGTCGGAGGTGGTGAAACGCTGGATTACTCAGGTTATGAGCAAGAAAACATGCTCGTAAAGGTCGGCTATGAAAACAACGATCACGAGTTTGAAATTAGCCACACTCGCTACAAAGATGAAGGTCGTAAACCTTGGGCTAACCGCCGCGGAAAAATGCCTAACATCACCGAATACAATATCAAGAAATACGGCTCATTAGAAAAAGCCCAATACGCTTACACCGTCGATAACAAATACACGGACAACACCACGACCATCTCTTACCACTACATGCCGACTAACCCGTATATTGATTTCAATATCAAAATGGCACGTTCCGAAAACGATCGTCATTGGGTTCGCCCTGACGTAGCATTCGAGAAAATGTTCGTTTCTGTTGGCAGTTACGGTCATGAGTCATGGCTGAGTTACGAGCGTGATTACGTTGATGTGTTTAACCAAGCGCAATTCGGAGATCACACTCTAGTCACTGGGCTTCAATATCAAAAAACCGATAGAGACTCGTTAGTATTCAACGCATCATACGACAGTAATGAAGCGAAAAACTACGGTTGGTACACCCCTTACTACGAACCATCTGGCACGCAGTCAATTTATGCCGCTTACATTGCTGATCACTATCAAGCAACAGACCGCCTAACAATCACACCTTCTCTGCGTTACGAATACATCAAGAGTGAAGGAAAAGGGAACGCAGCGCCGGATTATAATGATCCAGCTGCCGGACATAACTACGGTGAAACGACGCATAAAGGCTTTAGCCCACGTTTGGATATCGACTTTGATGCGAGCAATAATACGCGTTTAAACGCCTCCTACGCCTACGCTTTAAAAGCACCAACCGTTGATAACATCTACTCAGTGCAATATGCGCGAGCTACCGCTACGGCTACTGCTTTGAATCTGGACGTGTCTCGTATCCATGCTTATCAAGCAAGCGTTATCAACTTAACGGAAGGGCTGGTGAACTCTCGCGATAACCTCGCAACAGAGTTAACTATGTTCTATAACGATGTTAGCGACACAGTTGATATACGAACGGGCGAAAACCTCGACAAAAATACTACTGAGTTACAAAGCTGGAATACAAACTTAGATGGCTTTAAAAACTATGGCTTTGAGCTAATTTCACAATACCGGATTGAAGATTTCTACAGTAATTTCTCAGCAAGTTACATTCGCGGCAAAAACAAAGGTAGCCTATCTGACTCTACAGGTTCAGATGATGATCATCCTGATGTACCGCCATTAAACATTAATCTGGGTTTAGGTTACGAATGGATTCCTGGTTTACGTACGGGCTGGGAAGTCCGTTGGTATGATGCGCAAACCAAAACCAAGGCAAGCGGTAACAATTTAAAAGTGAAATCGCCAAGTGAGCAATACACGCTACAAAACGCTTACGTGGTTTGGGAAATACAACAAGTCGAAGGCTTGAGCGTTGGCGCGGTTGTGAAAAACTTAACCGATCGTTACTACGAAGCATACCTATCTAATGGCGTGCCTTCGCCTGGTCGCGAAGTCAAACTGCACCTCACTTATCAATACTAACCATACCTAAAAGATGCAGGGCAGACATTAACTGCCCTGTTATATCGTATCCAATGGCCATAATTGCACGCCGTTTTATTTATCAGTATTATCATTTCCTTTTGCTTGCATACACATTATGAACAATCTAAAAACACGGCTTCTTCTGATTTGCTTCTTCCCTGTAGGTAGCCTAGCGCAAGCTTCTGAGAACATTGCAGACTACTTACAAGAACAAAGCAAGCACCAAGTTTCAGAAGATTTTTACGCACAGCCAACAGCAAATAACCTGAATCTAGATGCAAAAACTAACTCTTTAACTTGGCACGAAGATGGTAAGCCGGATCACTGTCGTTACGCCAAGCAGCCCAAAGACGTCGCAACACATTTCGACTACGGTGAAGCAAACGATCTATCTGACGGCTTACAACACTTTGATTTACCGGAAAGACATTCTGCAAAGGTCAAATCGACACATCGCACTTATGCTAATAACCCTCACCTTCTTCCTGGCAATAAACAATTTGCAGCCCCTGAAGACGGCACGTTTAGCCTGTCCGTATCATCGGATTGTTTTTAGCCGATATAAATAAAAAATGCCCTGAGACAAAACTCAGGGCATTTTCACTATTTGTTTGATGGGTAACGTCACCATCTCACCGATTTAAACTTATTCTTCGTCAGTGTCTACTTCGGTTTCACGTGCTTTGCGGGCTTCTTCTTTACGAACTTTTGCCGCTAGTTGTTCTGCTTCACGCTCTTGACGTTGCGCTGCTTTACGCTCGTTACGAACCACTTGGTTTTGGATAAATCCAGCCAGTTCTTGTTCAGCCCAAGCTTGTGCTTTCTCTTCGCTGTCAAAGCCTGTTTCACGCTTTGATACTACAGTCTTACGAGATGTCACTTGGCGAGTGATTTCTGCGCTCCAGCCGTTACGTTTTTCAGTGACGCGGATAGCAAATTTTGGATTCTTAGACATTTCTTTCATTTCCTAAGGGATTTAGGGATCAATCAGGGATTCGGTCAACTTGATAACTCCATCTAAGCTGAGCTGTTTAACACCATCCCTTGGTAAGCGCGGTATTAGAGCATAAAAGTAATCTAAACGCTGCAAGTTTTTTACGCTAGATAATAGATGACAAAGAAGAGGCAGAACAAAGCAACGTTTCGCCAAGTCACTAGAAAGAGCGACGAAGAAAAAAGAGTGATAAGAAAAAAGAAAGCGCTGGTCTCTCAACCAACGCTTTACTTAAGCTAGATTAACCTTTGGTTAATTAACCGATATTCTTACGGGCATTTTGGAACATACGCATCCAAGCGCCATTTTCACCCCAACCTTCCGGAGCCCAAGAATTTGCAACTGTGCGGAATACGCGCTCTGGGTGAGGCATCATGATAGTTACGCGACCGTCTGCTGTTGTTAAACCGGTAATCGCGTTTGGCGAACCATTCGGGTTGTTCGGGTATTGTTGTGTTGGGTTACCGAGGTTATCCACGTAACGAACCGCAACCGTACCTGATGCTTCAATCGCTGCTAGGTGCTCTGCATCACGTACTTCTACACGCCCTTCTCCGTGGGAAACCGCGATTGGCATACGCGAACCAGCCATGCCGTCGAAGAATACAGAATCAGATTTCTGAACTTCAACTAGACTAAAGCGCGCTTCAAAACGCTCAGATTCGTTGCGCACAAAACGTGGCCACAAGTCTGCACCTGGGATCAGCTCTTTCAGGTTTGATAGCATCTGACAACCGTTACATACACCTAAAGAGAACGTCTCTTCACGGTTGAAGAAGGCTTGGAACTGTTCACGAGCTTGTGCGTTAAACAGGATAGACTTAGCCCAACCTTCACCCGCACCTAGTACGTCGCCGTAAGAGAAGCCACCACAAGCTACTAGGCCATGGTATTCATCCAGTACCGCTTGGCCTGTTAGGATATCGCTCATATGGATGTCGGTTGCTTCAAAACCAGCTCGGTCAAACGCTGCTGCCATTTCGACGTGGGAGTTAACGCCCTGCTCACGTAGAATTGCCATCTTAGGTTTAGCACCTTTCGCAATGTACGGTGCTGCAACGTCTTCATTTACGTCGAAGCTGAGCTTAACGTTTAGACCCGGGTCAGAGTTGTCTTTCTTAGCTTCGTGCTCTTGGTCTGCACACGCTGGGTTATCACGTAGGCTTTGCATCTTATGCGTTGTTTCAGCCCAGATAACGCGTAGTTCGGTACGTGAACGTTCAAGCACAACTGCATCACCAGAAGTGATAACAAAGTCGTCTGAAGCTTCAACAGAACCAATCACATGTGAGCATGCCTCTAAGCCGTTTGCCGCCAGAGTAGATAGAACTGAATCTAGATCATCATTCTTAACTTGAACAACCGCACCTAGCTCTTCGTTAAATAGAACGGCTAGCGCATCATCACCCAGCTCTGCGATGTTCGCTTTTACGCCACAGTGGCCCGCGAATGCCATCTCAGCCAGTGTAACAAACAGACCGCCGTCGCCTTTATCGTGGTAAGCCACTAGCTTGTCATCACGTACTAACGCTTGCATTGCATCAAAGAAGCCTTTTAGCTGCTCTGCATTATCTACGTCAGCAGGTTTGTCACCCAGCTGTTTGTATACTTGTGCCAATGCTGTCGCACCTAAGCGGTTTTTGCCGTTACCCAAGTCAACAAGAACTAGAGAAGTATTTCCTTTGTCAGTGCGTAGTTGTGGAGTCACGGTCTTACGTACGTCTTCCACACGACCAAATGCCGTGATAACTAGCGACAGTGGAGATGTGACTTCTTTGCTCTCGCCGTTTTCTTCCCACTTGGTTTTCATCGACATGGAGTCTTTACCAACTGGGATAGTCAAACCTAACGCAGGACACAATTCTTCACCAACCGCTTTCACTGCTTCGTAAAGACCCGCATCTTCACCTGGGTGACCCGCTGGAGACATCCAGTTCGCAGACAGTTTAATGTGTTTAATATCACCGATGTCTGTTGCCGCAATGTTCGTTAGTGACTCACCAACGGCTAGGCGAGCCGATGCTCCAAAGTCTAGTAATGCCACTGGCGTGCGCTCACCCATCGACATTGCTTCGCCATGGTAAGTGTCGTAGCTTGCCGCTGTTACTGCGCAGTTTGCTACTGGTACCTGCCAAGGGCCAACCATTTGATCACGAGCAACCAGACCCGTTACTGTTCGGTCACCGATAGTAATTAGGAATGTTTTTTCTGCAACAGCAGGAAGACGAAGTACGCGATCCACCGCTTCATTAAGCTCAATACCATCACGAACAATGGCAGGGCTTTCCACTTTTAGTGTGGTTGCGTCACGGTGCATCTTCGGTGGCTTACCAAGCAGGATATCCATTGGCATATCGATTGGCGTATTGTCGAAGTGAGAATCTTCTAACGTTAGATGACGCTCTTCTGTCGCCACACCCACCACTGCATACGGTGCGCGTTCACGCTTACAGATGGCGTCGAATGCTTCCATGTTTTCTGGCGCTACCGCTAGAACGTAACGTTCCTGTGATTCGTTACACCAAATTTCCAGTGGGCTCATGCCCGGCTCATCGTTTGGTACATCGCGTAATTGGAACTTACCGCCACGCTCACCGTCGTCGACAAGTTCAGGCAATGCGTTAGAGATACCGCCTGCACCCACATCGTGGATAAATGCGATTGGGTTATCGTCGCCTAACTGCCAACAACGGTCGATCACTTCCTGACAGCGACGTTCCATCTCTGGGTTTTCACGCTGTACCGAAGCGAAGTCCAGATCTTCTGCTGACTGACCAGATGCCATGGAAGATGCCGCACCACCACCAAGACCGATGTTCATTGCCGGACCACCAAGTACGATTAGGCTCGCACCTACAGGGATCTCTTTCTTCTGTACGTGTTCATCGCGGATGTTACCCATACCACCAGCAATCATGATTGGTTTGTGGTAACCACGAATTTCTTCACCCGCATGAGAAGTGACTTTTTCTTCGTAAGTACGGAAGTAACCCAATAGATTTGGACGACCAAATTCGTTGTTGAATGCCGCGCCGCCAAGAGGGCCTTCAAGCATGATGTCTAACGCATTCACAATACGACCCGGCTTGCCGAAGTCGGTTTCCCATGGCTGTTCAAAACCAGGAATACGTAAGTTAGAGGTTGTAAAACCAACCAGACCCGCTTTTGGCTTACCGCCGATACCCGTCGCGCCTTCGTCACGAATTTCACCGCCTGAGCCAGTCGATGCGCCCGGCCACGGAGAGATTGCCGTTGGGTGGTTGTGCGTTTCTACCTTCATCAAGATGTGCGTATCTTCATGGTGGTACGTGTATTGACGAGATTTAGGGTCAGGGAAGAAACGCCCCGCTTTAGAACCTGTCATAACGGCTGCGTTGTCTTTGTATGCAGACAGCACATAGTCAGGTGTCGTTTCAAAAGTGTTTTTGATCATTTTGAACAAAGACTTAGGTTGATCTACCCCGTCGATAGTCCAATCTGCGTTAAAAATTTTGTGGCGACAATGCTCTGAGTTCGCCTGAGCAAACATCATCAATTCAATGTCGTTTGGGTTACGCCCAAGCTTAGTAAAGTTCTCTACCAAGTAATCAATTTCATCTTCTGCGAGTGCCAAGCCAAGGGAAACGTTTGCCTCTTCAAGCGCAAGACGACCGCCAGCTAAGATATCAACATGTGCGACAGGCTTAGGCTCTGCAACAGTAAATAATGCTGATGCGGCTTCAAATTCTGTGAATACTGTTTCCATCATGCGGTCGTGAATTAACGCTTTAACAGCGTCAGCTTGAGCTTCTGATAGAACAACTGAAGATTCGACATAATAAGCCGTACCACGCTCTAGACGTTTCACTTTATCCAGACCACAGTTAACAGCGATATCGGTAGATTTAGAAGACCAAGGCGAGATAGTGCCAGGACGAGGCGTGACAAGAAGTAGAAGACCTTCAGGCTCATGCTCTTCGATGGTTGGGCCGTAAGTTAGTAACTTTTCAAGTTTTTCTAACTCTTGGTCATCAAGGTCTGACTTTAGATCGGCAAAGTGCATAAACTCGGCATAAATGCCAGTTACAGGCAGATCTTGTTCACGACAAAGTTCCAGTAGTTTATTAACACGAAACTCAGAAAGAGCTGGGGAGCCACGCAAAATTCTCATGTGCTTAGGTCTCTTATGCAATTGATTAAGGTGATATTGGAATAAATTCAGACACTTAAAATAAGCCCTGTCGAACCTATGCCGATTCCACCTCGTCATTGCGAGCGCATTATATAGTAATTGTTTTTGTGATGTAACACCAAAAGCAACCGTTTGCGTCATTTTTTTTGTCAAATTTGAATTACAACTAAAATGTCGATAAAACACACAATGTCACGTTATAAGTGTGTGATTCACTTTGCCCCATGAGCTCGCTTTGATATAAAGGCAAATAGAAATTTTCCAAGATGTACCTATTAATGCAAATAAGTCACTTCAACCGGCTCAAGCGCAGTGCTCTAATTTTAGTTTCTGTTCTTTTACTCTCTGCTTGCCAGATTGAGTCGGAGCCCAAAAGTGAATTTGAAAAAATTCAAGAACGTGGTGTGCTTCGTGTTGGCACGCTAAACAATCAGCTTTCCTACTACATAGGTCCCGATGGTCCCGCAGGGTTGGATTACGAATTGGCGCGTCAGTTTGCGGAGCAGCTCGGCGTCAAACTCGAGATTAAACCAGCCTTTCGCCAAGCTGAGCTTTTTCCTGCTCTTAAGAAAGGAGATATCGATATCATCGCTACGGGTTTAAATCAAACGTCACAAGCAGTCAAACGATTTAGACCAGGCCCTGCCTATTATTATGTAAGCCAACAAGTGGTATATAAAAAAGGGCAACTTCGACCACGTGATATCGAACAACTCATTGAATACCAAGCCTCGAAAGACGACGAGTCCGACGAAGATACAAATGCAGGCGCTCAAACATTAAAGATCGTTGAACAATCGCAATATGTTCCGACCCTAACAGCGTTAAAGAAGCAGTATCCAGAACTTCAGTTTGAAATTGTTGGTGATGCTGACACGAGAGACTTACTCAAATACGTATCGAAGGGTGAGTTACGTTTTACTGTGACTGATTCGGTGGAACTTTCCCTAGCTCAACGCCTTTACCCCGATCTTGCGCTCGCGTTCGAACTTACAGAAGATCAACCTGTGTCTTGGTTTACTCGACGTTCTGAAGACGAAAGCTTGTATGCAATGCTGATAGAGTTTTTCGGTAACATCAAACAATCAGGAGAACTGTCCACCCTCGAAGAAAAGTACATTGGTCATATTGAAGCATTTGACTACGTTGATACTCGCGCATTCATTCGAGCTCTGGATGACAAATTGCCTAAATGGGCACCTTTATTCCAAAAATACAGCGAAGAGTTCGACTGGCGATTAATTGCAGCATTGGCTTATCAAGAGTCACATTGGAAACCAACAGCAAAATCGCCAACGGGTGTTAGGGGGATGATGATGCTTACTCTGCCAACAGCGAAAAGCGTCGGGGTAACAAACCGTTTAGACCCTGAGCAATCTGTTCGTGGTGGTGTCGAGTACTTACGTCGCATTGTAGGTCGCGTGCCTGATAGCATCAACGAGCATGAAAAAATATGGTTTGCGTTAGCTTCATACAATATTGGTTACGGCCACATGATGGACGCACGACGGCTCACCAAAGCACAAGGTGGCGATCCGAACGCTTGGGCCGATGTAAAAGATAGGCTGCCTTTACTGCGTCAGAAGCGCTATTACAGCCAAACTCGCTATGGGTACGCCAGAGGCGATGAAGCGCGTAATTACGTAGAAAATATTCGACGTTACTACCAATCCATCATTGGTCATGTCAGCCAACAGCCAGCGATTGATGAGAATAGCGATGACTTGCAAGTGATTCCGCCGCTCAACCCCGACATTTTGATATCGGGCGCAGTAGAGACCGTCGTAGAACAAGTCTCTGGCGCTTCTGACGTCACTGTTGAAGAAGACACCGAACAAGAAAGCATTGAAGAATAAACCCGCGGTAAACTAAAAAATGACGAGCCTATGAAGCTCGTCATTTTTGTTGAGTCCTAACGAAAACTTATCTAGACTCCAATATTCTGAGTGACACCAACCACATTCAACCATTCCTTTGGTTGGTCGCCTTTTCTTCATCGTTAGTAAAACTGATTGCTTTGTAACAGATTACTTTACAACCACATGGTTTAGCTCACTTGATGAAGCGGCACTTTCGGCTACACTCTGCCGAAATAACGTCACTCCTATTATTAAGCATCGTATTGAAATTGTTTGCTGGCTCTGTGCAATGCAGAAGTCAAATGAAGAACGTTTAAACCATACAATGTTTAGTGCGATTATCGAGCCTATTGCCAAGCATCGATGAGCCGCGCTTTACTGGTATAAGTCTTGTCTGCAGGAGGTTTTGAATATGAGAAGACGTAGAGTGCAGTCAAAGCGTTTAAATAACACAGTAGCTGCTATCCGACGTAAACGTAAACTTACATGTATGAAAAAGAAAGTAAGTTCACGTAATCGTGTTTTTGTACATTTAGTCAATCACTAGTGCGTCCAAGCAAACATCTACCACGTTGTAGGTGTTTGCTAGCCCTCACTACTCCCACTACCTTGCTCGCTCTCTCGATTTTCTAATGCTTTTTGTGCTTGCTTCTTCGCTTTAATTTCCTTTCGGCGACGCTTAAAAAACGCTTGTAGCTGAGTGCGGCACTCATCTTCTAGCAGCCCCTTTTCAACTAAGGCGTAATGGTAAGCGGCTTGGCTTTCAAACAAATTAAGCACTGTTCCTGCAGCTCCAGCTTTTAAATCTGGCGCTCCAAAAACAACCCGCTTAACGCGGCTATGCAATAAGGCTCCGGCACACATTGGGCATGGCTCAAGTGTTACATATAACGTCGTATCCAGAAGGCGGTAATTTTCTAGCTTTTGGCCTGCTTTACGCAGTGTTTGGATCTCAGCATGTGCGGTAGCGTCATGGGTGCCAATAGAGCGGTTCCAGCCCTCAGCGATAATTTCACCATCTTTGACAAGCACTGCGCCGACAGGTACTTCCCCCTCAGCTTCTGCTTGCTCAGCAAGCTCCATCGCTCTGCGCATAAACAATTCATCTTGAGGGGAAAACGGATGGTTAGACAAAGGAGGCTCCAAAGAAACAAAAAACGATTGAAGTCAGGAATTTTATCACCAACTTCGGTTTCACTACAGCAACACATCACGGGACAAAGTCTGCAACTCTAAAAAACTAGTTACAAGACCTATCGATGTTCGTTTTACGAGAACAAAAAAGCGCAGATCGAAGACCTGCGCTTTTTGGCTGCCAATTAGCGGCTTTCACACCCTACACGTTTTTACATTGTGTAAGTGTAAGGAGCTTGAATGCCTAGCGGGATACCTACCATCCAATAAGCAACTAGGAAGATAGACCAACCGATCAGCATTGCGATCGAGAATGGCATCATTAGTGACGCAAGCGTACCGATACCAGCCGACTTCACATAACGCTGACAGTAAACCACTACAAGAGGGAAAAATACCATTAGAGGCGAAATGATGTTCGATACAGAGTCCCCCACACGGTAAGCCGCCTGAGACAGCTCAGGCGAGATACCAACCGCCATTAGCATTGGCACTAGGATTGGACCAATTAAAGCCCATTTTGCAGATGCCGAACCAATAAGTAGGTTTACAGACGCGGTTAGAAGTATCATACCGATGATGGTCACTTCACCTGGTAGGTTCATCGCTTTTAAGCCTTCTGCGCCATACAACGCTAGCATCGTACCGATGTTTGACTGAGCAAATGCAGATAGGAACTGAGCACAGAAGAACGACATAACAATGTATGCGCCCATGGTTGACATAGTATCAGCCATCGCTTTGATAATGTCGTTGCTGGTCTTGAACGTTCCAGACACTTTACCGTAAACGTAACCAGGAATGATAAACAGAATAAAGATCAACGGCACGATAGACTTCATTATCGGTGCTGAGAAGGCAGTAATTTCACCTTCAGGCGAGCGAAGTGCTGATGTTTCTGGAATTAACGCTGCAACAAGTAAAGCAATACCCGCCATCATTGCCCAACCTGCATAACGGAATGCTTTTGATTCCAGTTCAGTAAATGAACCTAGGTTTGGCGCGGTTTCCGCATCATCATCAATTGGCATTTTTGATAAACGAGGCTCGATGATTTTCTCTGTCACGTACCAACCAATCCCCACAATAATGATAGAGGATAGGCCAGTGAAGAAGATGTTCGCTAATGGGTTAACCACATATTCAGGATCAAGAACCTGCGCCGCAGTTTGCGTAAAGCCAGCCAATAGCGGATCGATACCTGAAGGGATAAAGTTTGCAGAGAAGCCACCAGATACACCTGCAAATGCTGCCGCAATACCTGCTAAAGGGTGACGACCTGCCGCATGGAAGATAATACCGCCAAGAGGAATAACCAGAACATAGCCTGCATCTGCCGCAGTATGCGATACAATGGCAACCAAAATAAGCATTGGAGTAAGAAGCTTAGCTGGCGTGAAGTTCAGCATCTTCTTAAGACCCGTCGTAATAAAGCCCGAAGAATCTGCAACACCCACACCTAGCATTGCGACAAGTACGATACCCAGTGGCGCAAAGCCAGTAAACGTCGTCACCATGTTAGCAAGGAAACTTGCTAGCGCTTCGCCCGTAAGTAAGTTGGTGATAGTAAGAGCTTCGCCCGTTCGAGGGTTTGGAAGATCGAATGATACATTCGACAAAAGTGCTGACGCCGCCCAAGTAATGATCAATGCCCAGAAGAACAAAATCGCAGGATCAGGAATTTTGTTACCTGTCCTCTCGATAAAGTTTAAAAAGCGCTCCATCCCGCTCGGCTTCGATGATGGTGCCTTATTTACAGCTTGGTTACTCATGGTAACTCCATAGTGAATGATGTTGGTGCCAAGGCCTATTTGAATAATTATAACGACCTACTATCCAACGAGTATTCTAGTAAACACTAATGGAGAAAGCACAAGGTTCTAGATTTTTTTTCATAATTGGAGACATATTTTGCAAAAACACCACTTCAATTAAACATAATAAAAACAGTAGCACATCAACTCAATTAACAGTTCAAAAACCATTTATTAACCGTGACAAATCCGGTATCAAACAGGAATTACACCCGCATTTGTCTCAGCCCATGTATGCAATTGAACTTAGTTTTCGAATTCACTGTACTGTGAAGTCATAGTTTTCAGCTGAACGGATTGCGTCTGCCCCATTCTATCTTCCCAACTTGTTGTGATGATGATCGTCTTTAGTGAACCTGATACAGTAGCAGGTGGCACATCCCACTCCACCGTGTACGCTCCAGTGGCGGAAGATCCTGTCACGATAGAGGCAAAACTGGCAGTAGAAATCGTAGAAAGCGCATCCGAAGCACCACGCGTTCGGAACCATTCGAGTTGGTTTTCTGCTAGACGAAGTGCTTCAATACTTTTTATGGCATATTCAGATTCACGTTCTAGATACACGTTTAGCTTAGTTAAACCTAGAGCCCCAACACCGATAAGCAGAAAAGAAATTAGAACTTCAAGAAGGTTAAAACCTTTTTGTTTAGAGATCATTCCAGGAGCCTCGCTGCCACTTTAGTTTCTCAATGTACTTGCCGCTCTTTCCACCATTGTAGGCAGGTATCAAAGATCCATTTAATTTTATAGTTCTATCTTCTGCATCTAACCCTATCCCGCCATCAAGCTTCAATGAACCATCTAGCAAAAAAGCATATTTATTAAAGTCATTATTAATATCATGCTTGTGAAAAGAAGTAGGGGTTACACCTATATCATTTTTAGAATCAAAAAGATCAATCCATATTTCTTTAACATCCAACACAGTTGGCTTTGAAAGGTATTGGTAAAGAAGTCCATCAAAATAACTCATACTTTGACTGTAGAGAACACCATCATAAATAATAAGCTGAATAGCATTATCTACAGGCTGAGTAGTAGAACCAAAAATATTTCCTGATATTGCGCAACTGCCATCGACCCAAAACCTTCGTTTTCCAGCAGCGTAAGCATTAGCTAACTTAGTATGGCATGACTTAACCCAACCTTTAGGTGTCTTACCGCTAGCAATTACAACGCCAACAGGATCCGCTTTAATCTCGTTTTTGAGTTTTGCTACGTTAACTGCGTTGAAATCCATAGTGAATAAGTCTTTGAAAACCGAAATATTTGCAACATTTTCTTTGATATCTTCATTTTTATTCGAAGTGCTAGTAGTAGCTAGGTAGGTTGGACGTTTGGTTTCTTCAAATAAATTGGATTTGTGCGAATTCTTACAAGTAAAGCTAGGAGCCCCTAAAATCCCAGTAGCATGACTACTGACTGAACTGTCCACCGTCAGAAAGTGCTCATCAGAACCACTTACACTTGCTACATAACTCACGGTTCCACCAGCAATAATAGATGTACACTCACTGTCAGACGACAAACCTTTTGCTTTAGGGACAAAGTGCATTGAGCCAGTAAGCTCTACCGACGCACTCGTTTTTAGTACAGCACCAAGGCCGTTCCCTGTCGAAATTATCACTTTACTTAAATTTGTATTTCCCTCTTTAGATGTAACCAAATATTCATAATTGCTGAGTTTTTTTATCGTAGTAGATACTGTACAGCCTAGTAAAGTAATTGTTCCGGAAGGAGGAAGAACTAACATCTTCTCCTTTATTTGTGCAAAAGCACATTCCAGTCCTCCTTCAGCCTTCCAATGTTCTTGTCGAGCTTTTAGTTCATTCTGAGCCACTTTTAATTGAAAAAATACTCCCTTTGATGATGCGAGAGATGTAATCAAAGCAAACAATAATAGTATGGATGTTACTAACAACGTCGTGTACCCAGAACATCCAAATTTAGATCTCATTGCCAATTCCTTTGCTTAATTGAAAACTCTGCAACTTGATTAATTACGCCATCTACAGTTTGTAAAGCCAAAGTAACATCCGTTACAGCGCTAATATTTGTGCCATTCGTTACGACATCAGAATTTACTGTAAAACTCGTCACTTGAAAAATATCTTCATCAAATAAAGAACGACAAAAATCCACACCATCAAAAGACAGTATTTTGGCTTGGGATACTACGCCATTTTCACAGATTACAAGTTTGCTATCTCGCTTCTCATACTTAATATTTCTATAGTTTTTATTTAGCGGAGAGTCATCTCTAAAATAAACAAAACCAATAGAAGATGCACCACTGATTGTAATTGTTTCCAAGGCTCCGGATAATTTAAGAGACATACCATGACCACCATCATAACCAGCCCTTTGAATATCTTCTTTCATAACAGATAAAGTGATATTAAGACTTTGCAATAAATTTAGCTCTAAGCTTTTTTCTTTTGCTGTTTTTTGTAAACTCAAGAATATAGAGCCCACTACACTAAGAACAATTAACCCAATTAAAGAACTAATCATTAATTCAATTAAAGAGCTACCTATTTGATAGCGTTTGTTAGCACTGACGGTAATCATATAACTTCGCTCCAGAATTACTACAAATCTTAATCCTCCCAGGAGGGTTTGAGATCTTTGCTTGTAGTTTTATGTTTTGAGCATTGGTTGGGAAAAACTCTATATTTCCTCCTTGGGGCCGTCCACGGACCTCATCGAAGCTTATTTTTTGATTATCGTAACTGTGCTTCAAAGATAATTCAGAGTATGCGGAGCCGGAAAGGTTTAAGATTACTCCCCCTGAGCCGCTAGATGAGTCAGTTAACTGTAGAGACCATGCCCCTTGACTGACAACAACGTTTTTAGCCATGGAGAAATGTATATATAACTTTTGATTTCTCATTACCGCCTCGGACTTACTTTGGCTTAGAAAACCAGCTAATTCAGTTGCCAATCGCTGCATTTGCACAGTTTGTGAAACACGGCTAAAGCTTGGAGCTGCAAACGCCAATATAATACTCAGTACAGCAACAGTAATAAGAAGCTCCAACAACGTAAACCCGCGAGGCATTTCCCAAATTCCTATGTAAACGGCAAAAGGGCCGTAATTCATCTTGCACAGATGCTATCACCTGCCAAAAATAGGCGGAAAAGTGAAAAGGAAACTACTCGTGATGATTCGAATTTCTCGTTGTAACGGCTACAAAAAAGGATTGAGAGGGATGACATTGATCGAATTACTGGTAGCTGTAGTGATTGTCGGGATCATTGCTGCAGTCGCATACCCCTCTTACACTAATCATGTAATCAAGTCTCATAGGACGGTTGCCTTGAGCGATCTTAGTCGAATTCAGCTAGAGCTAGAGACATCTTATGATGGTGGGTACGACTGGAGTCATATTCTCTCTGGAGGCACATGCACTCTATGTGACTCAGACACAAATAGATTTTCTTTCGATATTGCGAGCTCTGCAAGTACGGCCTATACCATTACAGCAACAGCAAAATCGTCTCTGGGACAAGACGACGACGAGTGCTTGACTGGTTCTAAAACGATTACTTTAACGTCAACAAATGTCGAAGAACCAAGTGATTGCTGGAATTAGGAAGAACACCGAGATGCAAAAAGGCCTGCATTTTAGCAGGCCTTTGTATGTGTGCTTTTCGCTAACGTCTTAGCTGGTTAAATCATCAAAGAACTTTTTCACACCGTTGAAAAAGCCTTCTGATTTAGGCTTGTGCTTTGTCGCCGCTTCACCACCACAAGACTCTTCAAACTCTTTGAGCAGTTCTTTTTGGCGTGAGCTTAGATTTACTGGTGTTTCGACAACCAACTTCACAATAAGATCACCAACACCGCCACCACGAACGCCTTTCACACCTTTACCACGCATACGGAACATACGACCTGTTTGCGTTTCTGAAGGCACTTTTAGGCTTACGCGACCATCTAGGGTTGGTACTTCAACTTCACCACCTAGAGCTGCCATCGCAAAGCTTACTGGCACTTCACAGTATAGGTTGTTGCCATCACGCTCGAAGATATGGTGCTCTTTCACGTGCACTTGTACATACAAGTCGCCAGCAGGCGCCCCCATTTCTCCCGCTTCACCTTCGCCAGATAGGCGAATACGATCGCCAGTATCAACACCTGCCGGGATCTTAACGTTAAGTGTTTTTGTTTTCTGCTTACGACCTTGACCATGACACTCATTACAAGGGTCTTTAATGATTTTACCTTTGCCGTGACAGGTAGGACAGGTTTGTTGCACTGCGAAGAAGCCCTGGCGCATCTGTACTTGACCATGACCATGACAGGTACCACATGTTTCAGCAGATGAACCTTTCTTCGCGCCACTACCATCACAGGTATCACAGTGTACTAGTGTCGGTACTTCGATCTCCTTCGTTACACCACGAACCGCTTCTTCTAGCGTCAATTCCATGTTGTAACGTAGGTCAGCACCTCGCTGGGCACGGTGGCCACCACCGCCACGACGACCACCACCAAAGATGTCACCGAATACATCGCCAAAGATGTCGCCGAAATCAGCACCGCCGCCGCCAAAGCCGCCGCCACCGAAACCACCGCCGCCTTGTTCAAAAGCAGCATGACCGTATTGGTCGTACGCCGCTTTCTTTTGAGGGTCGGTCAGAACTTCGTACGCTTCTTTTACTTCTTTAAACTTGTCCGCCGCAGAATCATCACCCTGGTTTCGGTCTGGGTGGAATTTCATCGCTAGACGCTTATACGCCTTTTTGATATCGCGCTCTGAGGCATCACGGCTTACGCCTAATACTTCGTAAAAATCACGTTTTGACATGTTCTTCGTCACCAGTTAATTACTACAAACGGCATCGATTCACCGCTTGGTGTTTGTATCGTTCTAGGTAAGTGCACTTGTCTGCAACATACTTAACTAGAAAGACAGCGTTTACAAACAGACGGGCGTAAGAGTTGCCCCAAACGCCCGCACACGAAGTCTTATCGACCCCAGATGGCTATGCAACCATCTGGTTAAGAAATATTATTTCTTGTCGTCTTTAACTTCTTCGAACTCAGCATCTACAACGTCGTCTTCTTTAGACTGTGCACCTGCGTCAGCACCTTGTGCTTGCTGCGCTTGAGCTTGTTGTTGAGCGATTTCCATCAGCTTTTGAGAAGCAGTCATTAGTGCTTGAACTTTAGCATCGATAGCTTCTTTGTCTTCGCCTTTACGTGCTGTTTCTAGCTCAGAAATTGCTGCTTCAATCTTCTCTTTCTCTTCTGCAGGTAGCGCTTCACCAGCTTCTTCTACTTGCTTACGAGTACCGTGAATCATTTGGTCAGCTTGGTTACGTGCAGTCGCTAGCTCTTCGAACTTCTTGTCCGCTTCTTTGTTAGCTTCTGCTTCTTGAACCATTTTCTCGATGTCTTCATCGCTTAGACCGCCAGAAGCTTGGATAGTGATCTTCTGCTCTTTACCAGTCTGCTTGTCTTTCGCAGACACGTGTAGGATACCATCCGCATCAAGGTCAAAAGTAACCTCGATTTGTGGCATACCACGTGGTGCAGGCTGGATGCCTTCTAGGTTAAATTGGCCTAGAGACTTGTTGTACATCGCTTGCTTACGCTCACCTTGTAGAACGTGGATAGTTACCGCGCTCTGGTTGTCTTCCGCTGTAGAGAAAACTTGGTTCGCTTTAGTTGGGATAGTTGTGTTCTTCTCAACTAACTTAGTCATCACGCCACCCATTGTCTCGATACCTAGAGACAGTGGAGTTACGTCTAGTAGTAGTACGTCTTTAACGTCACCAGCAAGTACACCACCTTGAACTGCAGCACCCATTGCTACTGCTTCGTCAGGGTTTACGTCACGGCGCGCTTCTTTACCAAAGAACTCAGCAACTTTCGCTTGAACCATTGGCATACGAGTCTGACCACCAACTAGGATTACGTCAGTGATGTCGTTTACTGATAGGTCAGCGTCAGCTAGAGCTACTTTTAATGGCTCAAGAGAGCGTTGTACTAGGTCTTCAACTAGAGATTCTAGTTTTGCACGAGTCACTTTAATGTTCATGTGCTTAGGACCAGTTGCATCTGCAGTAACGTAAGGTAGGTTTACGTCTGTTTGAGAAGTAGAAGAAAGCTCGATTTTCGCTTTCTCTGCTGCTTCTTTAACACGCTGCATTGCTAGTGGGTCGTTTTTAAGGTTGATGCCTTGCTCTTTGTTGAACTCATCAACCAAGTAGTTGATTAGACGGTTATCAAAGTCTTCACCACCTAGGTGAGTATCACCGTTAGTTGCTAGAACTTCGAATGTTTTCTCGCCTTCAACTTCATCGATTTCGATGATTGAAATATCGAATGTACCACCACCAAGGTCGTATACCGCGATAGTGCGATCGCCGCCTTTCTTATCAAGACCGTAAGCTAGCGCAGCTGCTGTTGGTTCGTTGATGATACGTTTAACTTCTAGACCTGCGATACGGCCAGCATCTTTTGTCGCTTGACGCTGAGCATCGTTAAAGTAAGCAGGTACTGTGATAACTGCGCCAGTTACTTCCTCACCAAGGAAGTCTTCAGCAGTTTTCTTCATTTTCTTAAGAACTTCAGCAGAAACCTGAGGAGCTGCCATTTTTTGGCCTTTCGCTTCTACCCAAGCATCACCGTTGTCAGCCTTAACGATTTTGTAAGGCATGATTTCGATGTCACGCTGAACTTCTTCGTCTTCAAAACGACGACCGATTAGACGCTTAATTGCAAATAGCGTGTTTTCTGGGTTAGTTACTGCTTGACGTTTCGCTGGTTGACCTACTAGCGTCTCACCGTCAGTGTAAGCAATAACCGATGCAGTAGTACGTTCGCCCTCTGCGTTTTCAATTACACGTGGTTTGTCGCCGTCTAATACAGCAACACATGAGTTAGTAGTACCTAAGTCAATACCAATGATTTTACCCATCTGGCTATCTCCGAATAAATTCTATTTTCGTTTGGTTATAACCCCAATGTGGGGGGAGGAGAATCGGGTTTCAACCCTTGCTCACAAACAAAAATAATCAATGTTTGCTTCTCTATGCCACATAGATAAGGGCGGCAAAATGCTTTTCAAGGGCAGAATTAAAAAAAAGCGTCTTTTTTCGAAATTTATGTGTTTCTTTCTGATTAGTTGGGAACTCGTCACACTGCTGTAGCGCAACAAAACGTCATTTCCCAGATAAATTTATTTATGTCCGACTCTTCCTAAATAAAAAACGAGCTCATAAGAGCTCGCTTCAATATTAGGGTTAAAATAAATTATTCAAGGTATTAGGCGTTCGCTTGAGCAGGCTCAGCATCAACACCTTCTTCTTTACCGATCTCACCTTCTGTTTTTGCAACAATGGTGTTCACTGCCGTGTCGCCGACAACGTTAGATGATGTACAGAACATATCATTAATACGGTCGACCGCTGCAATGATTGCTAAACCTTCAGGTGGTAAACCTAGTTGGTGAAGCAAAACGCCTACCATTACCACGCCGCCCCCAGGAACACCGCCAGCACCAATAGATAACAGAAGAATAGTTAAGCCAAGTGTGAAGATGTCTGCGGTGTTAATTGGCTGGCCAAAAGCGTTCGCAACAAACATCGTTGCTAGAGCAATATAGATAGAAACACCAGACATATTCATCGTTGCGCCCAGTGGTACACCGAAGCCAGCAACCGATTTAGAGACCTGAAGCTTTTCTGTCAGTGTGCGCATCGTTACCGGGATAGTCGCGTTTGAGCTCGCGGTAGATAGAGAGAAAAGAATCTGCTCACGAGTTGCACGTAGGAAAGTCTTTGGAGAAGTTCCTGTCGCAATACTCACTGCCATTGGGTAGAAGAAGAAGATCCAGAACACCAACATCGCAACCACCAAAGCCACGTAACCGGCAACGGACATTAATGTATTGGCGTTTAGCGTTGCACCTAGTTGAATCATTAGTGCGAACACACCATATGGTGCAAGACTCATCACTAATCCAACCAATTTCATCATGATTTCATTTGCCATTTTGAATGTGCGAATAGCTGGGCCACCACGAGAATCCAAAGCTTGAATTGCAAGCCCCGTCAAAATTGCCATAAAGATGATTTGCAGCATGTCGCCGCTAGCAAACGCTTGTACAGGATTGCTAGGAACAATGTTAACAACTAAAGAGAAAATGTCCGGCGTCTCTGTCGTTGTCAGCTGTACAGCCTCAGATACCGTTCCTGCTAGATTAGCGCCCGCTCCTGGCTGGAAGATCAAGCCGACAGTCAAAGCCGCCGTAATCGCAATGATGGTGTTAAGAATGTAAAGGGTAAAAGTTTTTCCACCAAGACGACCAAATGCACTGATGTCTTTCAAGTCAACAATGCCGCATACGATTGAAACGTAAACTAAAGGAACAACAAGCAATTTGATCAGTGAGACGAACATGCCGCCAACACCTTCTGCTGCTCCAAGTAGGTATGTATCAAAAATCGCAATACCGCTAAATAAGTACTGAATTGCTGTCCCCAGCACAAGGCCGGCAAACAAGCCTATAAAAATCTTACTAGAAAGCGATTTATCCATTATAAATCTCCGATATGTTGTGTTTACTATTTACATTTTTGTAGTTATATATGCTTACTTTTAAAGCATTAGTCGCAAATCATACACACCGAAGTTACAAAATAAAGTGACAATTTACATTTTTGTTAACGACATTGTTTTAGAAAAAATGACTATATTTACATTCCTATGCAGAACAAATATTCACACAACGAATGATTACAATCACTTATAGCCCTTTCCGTTAATAAACACGCAGCGAGATGAGAGAAAATCTCCTATAGGAAAATAATTAACCAATAGGAAAAAATATGAAGGGGATCAAATTTTCATTTATCGATATACAACGAAGTTCGATGCAGTCATTTATGTTTAAAACAAAAAAGCGCCCATCAAAAATGATGGGCGCTTTTATATTTAAAAAACAGGTAGTTAAAGTTACTTAGCAACCATTACCATTGCCGGACGAATCACACGGCCGTTTAGTTCGTAACCTTTTTGCATAACAAACATAACAGTGTTTGATTCATGATCAGGGCTCTCCTGAATCGACATCGCTTGATGGAACTCTGGATTGAATGCTTCACCTTCAGGGTTGATTGCTTTCAAGCCAAATTTCGCTACAACGTCTACAAACGTTTTATGTGTTAGTTCAACGCCTTCTAGGAACGGCTTCACAGTTTCATTCTCTGTATCTGCCGCTTGAATTGCACGCTCTAGGTTATCAATAACAGGAAGCAGCTCTTCTGCAAACTTGTTCAACGCAAACTTACGTGCTTTATCGATCTCTTGCTCAGTGCGACGACGCATGTTTTCTACTTCAGCTTTAGAACGCAACACCGCATCTTGTTGCTCTTTTACTTTTGCCTCGCTAGACAATAGTGCCGCTTCTAGTTGAGCAATCTTAGCGTCTGTCTCATCACCAAGCTCTTCAAGCTCAGCTTCAACTTCTTGTGCTTCAGCTTCTACTTTTTCAGCCTCTTCGATGATTTGATCAAGCTCTTCTTCTGTAACTTTGTTTTCTTCGTTGCTCATGATATCTCCAGAATTCAACATAATGCCCTTAAAGCCATGCGCGTTTTTGCGGGCTTTAACCACATAAAAATTCGCATATTTAGGTGACTTGCCATTATTATGGGGATGAAGATTCCTGATTCAAGCCTCTTTAATGCGGAAATGCTATGAAAAATCCATGTAACGTGATCGCGATTATCGGAAAACCAAGAGATCAACAAGCAATTCAAACTCATAAAGAGTTGTACCAATGGTTGACCTCTGAGGGCTATAAAGTATTCATTGACGATCGCCTTGCCGCAATACTGGATGATATCCCACAGAGTCAGTTTGCTAGCTTAGTTGAACTAGGAAAAAATGCCGATCTAGCCATTGTGGTTGGTGGCGATGGCAACATGTTAGGTGCGGCAAGAATTTTATCCCGATTTGATGTGCCAGTTATAGGCGTGAACCGTGGAAATTTGGGCTTCTTAACTGACTTGAACCCAGACGACTTCCAAGCGTCTCTGCAAGCGGTACTCGACGGTGATTATATTGAAGAGGAACGTTTTCTTTTAGAGGCGGAAGTACACCGCCACGGACAAATAAAGAGCCATAACGCTGCGCTAAACGAAGCCGTACTTCACCCAGGGCAAATTGCTCATATGATTGAATTTGAAGTGTACATAGATGAAAGCTTCGCCTTCTCTTTACGGGCCGACGGTTTGATTGTCTCCACTCCGACTGGCTCGACGGCATATTCACTTTCTGGCGGCGGCCCAATTCTTTCTCCTAGCTTGAATGCCATTTCACTCGTGCCAATGTTCCCTCATACATTGTCGAGTCGACCTTTGGTGGTTGATGGAAAACGTCGAATTAAATTGGTGGTATCACCAGAAAACCGTGGAACACAAGAAGTTAGCTGTGATGGACAAGTCTCACTTCCAGTTACCCCTGGCGACGAAATTCACATCTATCAAAGTCCAAATGTACTAAAGCTCATCCATCCAAAAGACTACAGCTACTATCACGTCTTACGGAATAAGCTTGGCTGGTCTAGTAAATTGTTCTAACACTTGTTACTCAGGGCAATAACTTCAATAAAAAAGCCAGCAGCTTAATTGCTACTGGCTTTTGGCTTTCTTAGACAAGAAATAGACACAAAGTAGTGAGGCGACACGATATTTGTCATCATTAAAGAGAAGCTTATAAATTTTGATCCTGTGGGCAAACTTTACACAAAAGATAGAAAAGCAAATTCAATGATCTATGTCCGGTGATATTCTCACCATGAATAGAGTATTAACTCTATTTCATACAATCAATAAAGGACATATTATGAAGAAAACCATCATTCTGTCTGTTCTCAGTACATTAGCACTTATTGGCTGCCAATCAGAGGAAACGCAAGTCAACAGTGTGTCCAATGCAAAAGCGGAAGATATCACTAAGACGAAACGGGCCCTAGCTCAACAATTGAGTGAGAATTATGCTGCCATTGAACCCATGCTGAGAAGAGATATTACTCCGCAACAGACTAACGTGTCTGTATCAGCATTTGTTAAGCAAAACCCTAACTCAGAGTTCAGCCGCCAGCTTGTACAAGCTGACACTCAAATTCGTAGCTGGAAAGGTATTTCTGAATACTCTGATCAGTTGTTAGAAGTTCGCTTGGCAAATGAAGCCATGATAACAGCATGGCAAAGTGGCGAGGTCGAGCCATTATTTGCATTTGAACCAAGTGGTGATGATGAGAATTGGCAATACATCGAAGCATTTGATGTGTATGGCAACATCCATCAACTCGATGTTTACCAGCTCCCTGAGGTACCTGTACTTGTCGTTGATAACAATAGCTCTGCAGAGCTAAAAGCAGGCTTGCAAGCTATGCAAGCTGAGATGAAAAAACTCGGTCAACCAGCTTTAGTTCAACCATATATTGCTGATGAACAACGCCAAAATACACCGCTATTGTCAAGTAGCGCAGTGGGCGAAGCGGCTCCAATTCAAACCACGCAGTTGAAAAAGATCCGTCTAGCCGATGACAAAGAACCTTGGATCTCTGGCAAGGCAGAAATCTACGCTATCGTAACGGGCGTCAATCCAAGTCGTGATGAACCTACTCTCGATTTGGTGGAGCTTCCATACTTAGACTACGATAACCAAGATTACTATCCAAATCAGATCATTATTCACTGGTCTCGTTACCGCTGGGGTGCGGCAGACATTGTGCTCATGGAGCAAGATGACGGCACAGACTATAAACAATTGGCAAAACTCCTTGTTCAAGTTGCCGAAGAAGTATTGAAAGCGATTCCAGATCCAGAAGTTCAGGCTTACGCGATTATTCCGCAAATCACGAACAAGATCATCGACACTATCCCCGATGGTGTACTCACGAATGATGATGACTTCGTCGACGTTTACTACACTCTAATGCAAGACACTTCATACGTGGATCACCCAGGTGCAGGTGTGAATGCAGTCGTCACACTAGAACCACTAACGATTAACCCAACTCGTCCGTAACCTGTTCAACTTTAATGAGTCGTTGTAATCACATCGGCTCATTTTTCCCACTTCATCACAAAAAAACAGCCTACAAAGAAAATTTTCCTTACCCGACTTTACTGTATAAAGAAACAGTATATACTGTTCTCTTATACAGTATTGTTCAGTTATACAGGTAAATAAAATGCTGGCTCATCTAAGTGTTAATAATTTTGCGATTGTTAAGTCTTTACAACTCGAGCTTTCTAAGGGCATGACCACCATTACAGGTGAAACAGGCGCGGGTAAATCCATTGCTATCGATGCTTTAGGGCTCTGCTTAGGCGGACGAGCCGATGCCGGCATGGTGCGACAAGGTGAAGAGAAAACCGAAGTTAGCGCCGCTTTTTTATTGGACAACAACTTACATGCAACACGTTGGTTAGAAGATAACGATCTGCTAGATGGCAGTGAGTGTATTTTGCGTCGTATTATCACAAAAGAAGGCCGCTCAAGAGCCTTCATTAATGGCAGCCCTGTTCCACTATCACAGCTCAAATCTCTAGGGCAGCTACTTATCAATATCCATGGGCAGCACGCTCATCATCAATTGATGAAAAGTGAGCACCAAATGGCCATGCTCGACCAATATGCTGGGCATTTAAACCTACTAAAAAGCACACGAAGTGCTTACCAGCATTGGCGTCAGGCGGATAATAACCTCAAGCAGCTAAAAGAAAATAGCCAGCAAAACCAGGCGCAAAAACAGTTGCTTGAATACCAAATCAAAGAACTGAATGAGTTATCGCTAGGTGAAGAAGAATTTGCAGAGCTCGAGCAAGAGCACAAACGACTATCCAACAGTGGTGAACTCGCCACTACCTGTCAGCAAGCCATCGAACTTATTTACGAAGGTGAAGAAGTCAATGCGCTTGGTATTTTGCAATCGGCCAATCACTCCCTAATTCAATTAGCCGAATTAGATGAAAAGCTATCTGAGCTACCTAACATGCTGTCAGAAGCAATGATTCAACTTGAAGAAACGAAGAATGAATTACGCAGCTACTTAGATGGCATCGATGTTGATCCAGCTCGTATGGCTTATGTAGAAGAACGTTTTTCTAAAGTGATGTCTGTAGCTCGTAAACACCACGTAATGCCAGAAGAACTCTACCAGCATCATCAAGATCTTCTGGCCCAAGTAGAAGCGTTAGATTGCTCCGATGAACGTTTAGATGAACTTGCTCAAGAAGTAGAACACAAGTACCAAAGCTTTCTAACACAAGCAGAAAAACTGCACAAATCACGCAGCCGTTACGCAAAAGAACTGAACAAACTGATCACACAAAGCATGCACGAATTGAGCATGGAGAAAGCAGTATTCAGTATCGAAGTTAGCAATGACAACACGCACCCATCGCCGCTTGGCATGGACAGCGTGTGCTTCTTAGTATCGACCAACCCGGGACAACCATTACAACCTATAGCAAAAGTTGCGTCAGGCGGTGAGCTATCACGCATCTCTCTAGCGATCCAAGTGATCACCGCTCAGAAAGTAGATACACCAAGTTTAATCTTCGATGAAGTGGACGTAGGTATTAGTGGCCCAACAGCTGCCGTAGTGGGCAAAATGCTACGCAAGCTTGGCGAATCTACTCAGGTATTGTGTGTCACTCACCTCCCTCAAGTTGCCGGATGCGGCCATCAACAAATGTTTGTAGCTAAGCAAACCAAAGCAGGCCAAACCGAAACCCAAATGCACGCATTAGATGAACAACAACGTGTGGCAGAATTAGCTCGCTTACTTGGGGGTAGTCAAATAACCGACTCAACGTTGGCAAACGCAAAAGAACTGCTTATCGCCGCTTAATAAATCGACAAGGGATGAGAAATGGATATCAGAGCAATACACAAAACCAACTGCTTAGATCTCATCCCTATTTTTATTGAGTTAGAACATTACTACTTCAAAGAAAAAGCTTCATCAAAACACGATCTGGTCCATTATCTAAAGAACCAAGTTTTCTCTGAACATTCTGGCGTTCATATCATTGCGGTTTACGATAATGATGACGTCGTAGGCTTTGCATCTTATACCATCATGTTCCCTGCCCCAAAACTCTCAGGGCAGATGTACTTAAAAGATCTGTTCGTATCTTCGAAGGTTCGAGGAAAAGGGGTTGGTCTCAAGTTAATGAAGTATCTGGCATCTTTGGCGATCAAGTGTAGATGCCAAAGGTTGGACTGGACAGCTGAAAGTAGTAACCCTACCGCAGGTCAGTTTTACCGCTCAATTGGTGCAACACTAATTCATGAAAAAGAGTATTATCGTTTTTCAGGTGATGCATTACGCGAATTCGCCAAAACCGACTAACGAGTCACTAGGCTTTGCTCACCGCTGAAAGCGTCCATCACCCTACTTCCGATTGAAATTTGCTCTTCGTCACCTAACTAATACGTCATGTGGTGACATTTACCGCCTAATATCGGTGAATAAATGCAACTCAACTCAAAATTCGTTGTCAGATTGTCTACCATACGACGCATAGCTTTTTACATCTGCGTCGAGCTTGTTTATTATCAGCGCAGTATTTTAAAGGTTACTAAGAAATTATTATGCAATTAAAGAAGTGGTTAGTTGCCGTACCATTAGCAATGACATTGCTGACAGGATGTTCGGTATTGGAAAGACTGGTTTATCGTATTGATATCAACCAAGGCAACTATGTAGAACAAAGTGCGGTTGATAAATTAAAGTTTGGGATGACTAAAGCACAGGTTCGCTTCGTATTAGGGTCGCCAATGCTTATTGAAAACGGCTATCCAAACACTTGGTATTACATCTATCATCATACTCCTGGCCATGGCGAGCCAGTACAGAAAGATCTGATTGTAAACTTTAATGACCAAGGCACACTCGCAGACATCAGTGGTGACTTTCCAAAAAGTGACGCATTTTACGAGCAAATTCAGTAAACTGACTTTTGCAAAAAAACCTCCCGTTTGGGAGGTTTTTTATTATATAGAAATCACGTTAGTCAAACTTTGAGTAACTCACATGAGCTATTGGGTTTATATTAATCCTGCTTATTTTTACGTACAGTACTAGGCTTGCCACCGGTGACTGGGTCTGCACTTCCCTCGGCTTTAGCCTGCTCCGCCCTTTTACGGCGAATCTCTTTCGGATCGGCGAGTAACGGACGATAAATCTCTATTCGGTCTCGATCTCGAACGGTCGCATCCAACTTCACGTTACGACTAAACACACCCACTTTGTTCTTGGACAAATCAATTTCAGGGTACAACTCCAATACACCGGATTGTCGAATGATCTCTTCTACCGTTGCGTGATTATTTACCACTAAGTTAAATACACGCTGTTCATGAGGAAGAGCATAGACAACCTCAACGTGAATCATATCTGACTCAATACTCATAACACTCGTAGACCTGTTTTGCGCGTTTAGTAAATGCATTTACCATATTACTAGTAAGCTCGTTAAAAATCTTACCGAAGGCCATCTCAATCATTTTACTTGAGAATTCAAACTCAAGCTTTAGTTCAACCTTGCAAGCTTGCTCATCTAGCGCGGTAAAAATCCAACCACCACGCAACGTCTTAAACGGGCCATCCACCAAGTTCATCATAATTGCCTGACCGGGGATCAACTCATTTGAAGTCGTAAACGTTTTGCTGATTCCAGCCTTCGCCACATCGACAGAAGCCACCATACCATTCCCCGAAGACTCAATGATTCTAGAGCCCGAGCAACCAGGCAGAAATTCAGGGTATTTAGCAACATCATTAACCAGATTGAACATCTGTTCGGCGCTAAAAGACACAAGCGCAGAACGGCTGACTTGCTTCATACATACTCCTATCGATACATGTACAGATTTAAAGCTACTCGCCAATTTTACTTTTATTCCACGATTGCGCAAATAAAAGGATTTCCTATCCGATATCCAACCCGTATAATGACGCTATTATGGCAAAGAAAAAAACGAAACAAAAAGCGGGTAGCAATACTATCGCGCTGAATAAAAAAGCTCGCCACGAGTATTTCATCGATGATGAAATCGAAGCTGGCTTGGAGCTCCAAGGTTGGGAAGTGAAAGCCCTTCGCCAAGGTAAAGCCAATATTTCTGAAAGTTACGTATTTATGCGTGACGGTGAAGCCTTTGTGAGTGGCATGACAATCACTCCTTTAAATCAGGCATCGACACACGTTGTGGCGAATCCTACACGTGTGCGTAAACTACTAATGAGTCGTCGTGAGCTGGATAATCTATTCGGACGTGTAAACCGTGAAGGTATGACATTAACGGCCCTCTCACTGTACTGGTCTCGCTCTTGGGTGAAACTAAAAATTGGCGTAGCAAAAGGTAAAAAGCTGCACGATAAACGTACGGATCTAAAAGAAAAAGACTGGGCAAGAGAAAAAGCACGCGTAATGAAGAGCGCGCTGCGTTAATCTTGACCACTTAAACGCATAGTACTGGACAGCCAATGCTTTTCTGTTACTATGCGAATATTACCTGGGGCTGATTTAGGATTCGACGGGAATTCAGAAGTCTGAGGTGCATGCCGAGGTGCGGTAGGCCTCGTTAACAAACCGCAAAAAAATAGTCGCAAACGACGAAAACTACGCACTAGCAGCTTAATAACCTGCTAAGAGCTCTCTCGCCCTAGCTTCCGCACGTAAGACGGGGAATAACGAGGGATCAAACCCAAACGCGCTAGCCCGGATTCTCCCGCCTGAGAGATGAACGGCGAATTTTAATTCAGGCTAGTCATTCATTAGCGTGTCGGTTCGCAGGTGGGTGGCGAAATTAAAGATCGACTAAGCATGTAGTACCAATGATGAACGGTTTTCGGACGCGGGTTCAACTCCCGCCAGCTCCACCAAACGTTTGGAAAAGGCCACCCTCGGGTGGCCTTTTTTGTATCAACAACCCACTATCCACTATCCACTATCCACTATCCACTATCCACATTGTCTTCTTTTCTCACGCACTCATGCTACCTGATAACTTTTCACGAGCATTACTGCATAACTCTGAACGTACACCGATTTAAAAACTCGTTGAGTATTAAGTAACAGGCGATACGCTCATAAATACACCACCAAAAACACATGGAAGTTCAGAAGAACTCATTCAAGGACAAAAAGTGTGTACTATATGCTCTTCGATTTAAAGTGTTCTAAGTTTTTGGGGTATCAACAACTACGAGTGCTAAATCTAAGTTATAGAATTATGATGGGTTAAAGTTGAACAATTTGGGTTTATCACTAACCATCAAAAGATACTCAATAAGCCTTTTCTTTTGTTCTTGGTTATCACAATTGGCGGAAAAATAAATTATCAAGTCAATCTAGCATTACGATGTAAAGTAATAAAAACACCTCTTGAGCAAGCGACTAATTAACTATTTTCAATACGATTTCATTGTCTGAAACCTAGTATTTATAGAGCTCTTTCCCATTCGATAGCTCTCGTTTATTTTGCTTCCACATTACCTGATGAAAGCCTAAAAAATCCAATACAATATAACTACCTAAGGTTAGCGTAGACTGAGTATTCCAGATTTAAACTTTATTAATGCTAATAAAAATCGGTCAAGTAGATAAACATAAATCTAAAAATGTAATTTTCAAATTCACAAGTTACAAGGGCAATGCAGTACGAATCACATAGTTAGCATTAAATATTGTAAAAACACACAATACATATACATTTATAGATTTTTAAAATGAAAAAAGTCGATGTGAGAAATTACTTAGTTGGATTTATTACAATCATATTGTTGAGCATTAATATGAGTTTTGGAGAGAGTATATTGAATAGCGATAAAGTTAACCAATACACACCACAAATCAATGGTGTGCTAACAAAAAAAGGGAAGCCGATTGATAACCAAAAGGTTAGTCTTAGTATTGGTTTAAGCGCTTCAGGAAAATCAATAGACTTATCAACATTTACTGACAGCAATGGTCGGTTTGAATTTTCTCCTGTGTATGAGAACAAAGAGAGCGTTAAGATCCCGCTTATTGAACATTATGTAACTATTGTTTTAACCACAGAACTAGATATTGATGAAAGCGTTATTATTTGGGAAGGTTCGTTCGATGGCTATGAAATAGAGGATTACGTAAAAAACAATATGGCTAATCTAGTCTGTGATGCAGCAAACCCTCTTAAGTACTTTGCTTTTTCAATTGATGATGACGAAAACGATGACTACTACGTAAATAGTCAATGTGATTTATTTGGATATATTGACTCTGATTTATATGGAAATTAAAGAATGCAATCACTCTCACCAAAGCTATCATCTAGAATCGCAGAAATCCCTTATTCTGTATTCGCAACTAATGTTCGTAACGTTAGTGGTTATATAGCAAAGTTTTTTACATTTGATCTAAGGAATGATGTCAAAAAAGGAACGACAAGTGGCTTTATGGGATTTGGTGGAATGACATCAGATTTTGTAGCGATAGGTCGAGGTAAGGGCGAGTTTACCGATACTTTAGTATTTTCCTTTCGTGGCACTCAAGCAAACATCGGCGACATTATGACCGATGGAAACATTGGGATATCAGGCACCTCATCAGGTTACAGGGTACATGCAGGTTTTGTAAATCTCTTCAATACGATAAAGCCACAACTTGCAGCATACATCGCTGGTTATTCGAAAAAGAACATGAAAGCACCGAAGGCAATACACTGTGTAGGTCATAGTTTAGGTGGTGCTCTTGCTTCATTAGCGGCAGATTGGGTGAAGAGTCAGTACGGCTATAGCGTACACCTATATACTTTTGGCGCACCAAAAGTTGGCTTTAAACCATACGCAAGAAGGGAGTTAGATTCTTCATATCGCTGCACTCATGGTGCAGATCCAGTTCCTATGTCTCCTCTTTGGCCATTTACTCACGGTGGTATTGAGTATCGGCTAGATGGAAGTTCTGGCATCTACTTCTGCGCTCATGGACTAGGAAAAAAATCTGTTCCGGGTTATGTCAATACCGCTACAAGTAATGAGTGGTCGGCACTACAACCCAAATCTCAAACTTACCTAGAACGCAACGTATTTCTTGACTTCAACAATAGATATAATGCTCGAATGACTGATGGTTGGGTAAGTAAAATAGTCTCTTCAATTTTGACCTTACTAAGAATTTCAGGTCTGGGTCATATAATACAACAAATAGCAACCGTAGGCCTTACTGCTTGGGATCAACTAGCTAAAGCTATGGCGTACATTTCAAAACTAAAAAACGAGTATACAGAACACGTCCGCGGTATTTTAGGTCACATGAATGTAATGTCAGGTAGCGCAGCGATCGACCTATCGAGTATTACTTATAGAGTGATAAAACTTTGTTTTTCGAGACTAGTAAGAAGGTTAGACAGTCATGTTAGAAATGCTCTAAATATAGTAGCGTAACAGTAAAAGACACTAACAATTATTCTAAAAACCGCTCAATTATCCTCAACTAGATTGAGTTCAGAAAAAGCGAAGCTATTTAGGCTTCGCTTTTTATTAGGGCTTAGAGTTGTTAACAATATTAAAATCTATATTCCACACCTAGTGATGCTTGGTTAAAGTCTGTTTCCGTGTTTGCACCGTTCGCGACATTCTCCGCATTGATTTCTACGTCGTACCACATATATTCTGCGTTAACTAAGAAGTTATCAGTAACTTTAAAACCAACACCGGCACCAGCGAATACACCTTCATCATCTTTGTTGCCTTGGAAGCCCGCAACGTTGTAATCCGTCGAGTACCACATTTGACCGCCTTTTGCGTAAAGGTCGACACGATCAGCAATGGGAGCAGTAACTTTTAGAGCCGCTGTATAGCCGTCCGTTTCGGCATTTGCTAAGTTATTACCATAGCTACCGAAATCAATGTAACCACCTTCCAACGCTAAGTAAGGATTAAAACGGTAACCAACTAAACCTTGAATAACATCGCTGTCATCATCAAAGTCATCTTGTCCATCAACTTTTAAGTAACCGTAGTTGGCGCCAACATATACACCATGATCGTTGGAGTCCGCAGCATGTGATAAAGTACTAAACGTTGCTAAAGAAAAAAGGCTAATCAAAGTAACAACATTGCTTTTCATTTCGTTCTCCTAATATAAGTTCCATTGAAGGTTCGAATAGTAAAGAGCAAATGCAATGCCAACTTTAAATTAATGAAAAATATATTTAATTTTATAGAATACTGACAATCCTCTAAAGATCGCCGAACAAAAATAGAAAAAAGAGCTGTCTGTTTACTTTATATAAACAATACTAAATTGAGGTTAATCTCTGATGTGAAAAAGATTCTTGTTAATTTGTAGATTTTTCAAAGAAATTAAATAAACATCTAAAATACTCTTGTAGATTAATCCGTCAAAAAACGCTTAGCTAGTTTTTATAAGAAAGGAAGCTAATCACACATACGTTGCATCTTACTTTGCTTCAAGCCGTGAGTACTCTACTCTTTGCCTAAGCAGAGTTTAATGGAACTAAAGTATGTTAAAAGGCAGTGAATACCCTTCTATTCGAGCATTAAGGACGTTTGTCGCGGTCTCTAATTACCTCAGTTTCTCTAAAGCAGCGGATGCCCTATGTATTACGCAAAGCGCAGTAAGCAAACAAATCGCATCGCTGGAGCAATTGGTGGGTTTACCTTTAATACAAAGAGGGACGAGTGGTATTGAGTTAACCGAAGAAGGCAAGCGTTATCTGCCGCAAGTCACAGAAGCTTTGGAGCTTATTCAGCATGCAACTGCCAACTTAATCCAGTCAGATTCAAAGCAAGAATTACTCACCGTGGACGTAACCCCTTCTTTTGCCAGTCTTTGGTTGATACCTAATATTGATGACTTCCACCAGCAACATCCTAACATCCGAGTAAGAGTCTGTACCGGGGATGGGAACGTCAAAGATTCGAGCAACGAAAGTGACTTACATATTCGCTGCCTTCCATTATCCACACATTATGAATACAGCCACTTACTGTGCGAAGAAACATTGTTATTAGTCGGTTGCACAAATGCTCCTGCAATTGAGAGTGTGCACGCTGTTAGTAATTATCCGTTTATACCTCAAATCACTCGCCCTCAGCTATGGGAGCAATTTAAAACTGTCTACACTGTAGAATCTCCCGTTACCTATCAACCTGTAGGCGTCGAACATTTTTACCTAGCTTGCGAAGCTGTCAGAATGGGAAAAGGGCTCGCCTTGCTTCCCGATTTTATGGCGCAGTATTCGATTTTAAGAGGGGACATTCAGCATGTTCTCAACCTTTCTTTACAGAGCGGTTATGGTTATTACGTGATGATTCCAAATTATCGACTTTCGGCTAAAAAAGTAGCGGTGTTTCACGAATGGCTGAAGAGCAAACTAAGTTAATGTTGTTTCTTTAAGCTCGTTTAGGTAAACCAAAACAACTCAAAGACTTCGGTATCTGTCTGCTCAAATTTATGGCATTCTCATCCATACTATTTAAAAAGGATAAATGGATAGTAGGATATGGACAGCAACACGCCAAGACTCTCTTTACGCACCATTGAGCCGACCGATTACCCAGAGCTCGCGGAATTAATGGACCTTGTTTTTCCTGATGTTGGTGGCTCATGGCCACGCCTGACCATCATGGATCTCATTCATCAGTTTCCTGATGGACAAATCTGTATTGAGGATAACGGAAAAATTGTCGGCGCAGCGCTAACAATCAAAGTGGACTACAACCGATTTTCACTTCCTCACCTATACACCGACATCATCACCGAGAACAACGTCATCCAAAACCAAGTGACCGGTGACGCCATGTATGGTCTCGATGTATTTGTTCACCCGGACTACCGTGGACTGCGTTTAGGTCGCCGTCTGTATGATGCGCGTAAAGAACTTTGCCGGAGTAAAAACTTCAAAGCAATTTTAGCCGGTGGTCGCATCCCGAATTACCACAAATATGCTGACGAATTGAGCGTGGCTGAATACATCGACAAAATAAAGCGCCGTGAGCTTCACGATCCTATTTTGTCTTTTCAGCTTGCAAACGACTTCGATGTCAAACGTATTATGCGTGGTTACTTGCCAGAGGACAGTGCTTCTAAAGGCTACGCAACTCTGCTGGAGTGGGATAACTTTTTCTACGAAGAGGATATTCAATCCGTACACGATGTAGAAAAAACACTGATTCGGATTGGTGTTGTGCAATGGCAAATGCGCGCCATGAATGACTTAGAGGACTTGCTCGATCAGGCTGAGTTCTTCATCTCTTCTCTTGCGAACTACAAAGCCGATTTCGCCCTATTTCCTGAATTCTTTAACGCGCCGCTGATGGGCTTGCAAAACGACCAAAATTCCGTCGAAGCAATTCGCTTTTTGGCTAGCTTTACAGAAGAGATCAAAAACCGCTTCTCGCAGATGGCCGTCACCTACAACATCAACATTATTGCAGGCAGTATGCCCGTCATCGAGGATGGCAAGTTGTATAATGTGGCCTACTTGCTGCAACGAGATGGTGAAATAAACGCTCAATATAAGATCCACATCACGCCCCATGAGCAAAAAGACTGGGTGATCGACGGTGGTGACAATGTTCAAGTGTTCGAAACCGATGCGGGCAAAGTCGGCATACTGATTTGTTATGACAGCGAATTCCCTGAATTGGGAAGAATGCTCGCCGAGCAAGGCGCACAAATTGTGTTCGTTCCTTTCTGGACAGACACAAAAAATGGCTACCAACGAGTACGAATCTGTTCCCAATCACGAGCCATCGAAAACGAATGCTACGTTGCAATTGGGGGCAGTGTCGGCAACTTACCTCGTGTTGATAATGTCGATATCCAGTACGCACAATCTGCCGTATTCTCACCGTCGGATATCTATTTCCCACACGATGCGACCTTGACAGAAGCAAGCGCCAACACCGAAATGATAATCTTCGCTGATGTTGATTTGACTAAGTTGAAACAGCTTAATACCGAAGGCTCTGTCACCAACTTACGTCATCGCCGCCTTGATTTGTATGGCGCATTCACCAAAGCCAAAGAGTCATAAGGATCTCCCTAGTTCGCCGCTACCAAAGAGCGTGGCGGCGAGTAAAGCCAGCTGCAGGTTGATTCTGCGCAATTATCAGAGGCATGTCAGTTTTTCTCAACGGTGAGAAACAAGAATTGACCCAATAGGACATTCGGAGTATCACTCCAACTTCGTTCCGCTTTTATTAGGGGAAAGCTTTTGGAACATATTAACGAACTTCTCATGTCAATGAAGCCTTTGCTCGAGCAATATGGCTACGTTGCGCTGATTGTCAGTATATTTCTAGAAGGGATAGGTATCCCGATGCCTGGTCAATCACTGATGATCGCGGCATCTTTGCTCTCGTCAGAACAAGTCATGAACCTAAGTATGGTAATGATGGTATCGTGGCTGAGCTGCTTTTTTGGTAATACCTGTGGCTACTTAATCGGTTATTACTTTGAGGGGTGGTTAGATAAAAAAGGCTACATTTCCGGCCCGAAGATGCAAAAGCTTCAATTGACTATCCAGAAATACGGCCCTACGTGCTTGGTCGTCAGCCGCTTTATTGAAGGAATGAAGCAATTTATGCCTCTTGCATGCGGTATCGCGAAAATGCCACGTAAAGAGTTTTTGCTCGGTAACGCCCTCGCGGCGACGGTTTGGGTATTGGTATTCAGCTTGTTAACTCACTTTGCATTTGAACATTTAAGCGTGTTGAGCAACCTGTACACCGAATACAAATATCTGGTATGGGCATTTGCTGCTGTCTTATTTACGTGGATGGTTTTAGGTATTGTTAAACGCAAAAAAGCCAAATCAATGCAATAACGACAGTCTCTTCATTAGCGCATAACTAAAGCTCGTGGTATCAATGAGATACGCAACACGAGCTTTTATCTTTTTCTTTACGTGTAAAATTTAAACAGCCATTTAGACGTCTAGACGTTGACAATGTAGAAATGTGATATTAGTCTGCTCTTCTCTCTTATCATTAACATTGTCGTTTACATGTCCGGTTCCCAACAAACTACTAAAACAGTTGCACCGTCTGCGGTCGCACTGATCCCATTAATTGTATTCCTTGCGCTATTTATAGGCGTAGGCACTTACTTATCTTTGCAAGGCGTGGAATTTGCCTTCTACCAGCTGCCTGCACCCATCGCGGTATTACCAGCCATCATCATTGCGTTTCTTTTAAGTAAAGAGAAACTTAACCGCTCAATCGAACACTTCATGCGTGGTGTTGGCCACCCAGACATCATCGCAATGTGTATGATCTATCTGCTTGCAGGTGCCTTTGCTGCGGTAGCAAAAGCCTCTGGCGGTGTTGATGCAACAGTGAACCTTGGTTTATCCGCTATTCCAACCAGCATGATTTTACCAGGCATTTTTCTGATTTCTGCTTTTATCGCAACAGCAATGGGGACTTCGATGGGTACCATCGCAGCCGTTGCCCCCGTAGCGTTGGGGATTGCTGAATCAGCAGGAATGAGCTTACCGTTAACCGCAGGCGTTGTACTGAGCGGCGCTATGTTTGGTGATAACCTTTCTATCATCTCTGACACCACGATCGCGGCGACACGCTCTCAAGGTTGTGAGATGAAAGACAAGTTTAAAGAGAACATTCGTATTGCTTTACCTGCGGCGTTGATCGCGATTGCAGTGTTCGCTTTCAACAGTACCGCGACTCAAGTGCCTGAAACTGGCGATATTGAGTGGCTAAAAGTCTTGCCGTACATCACTATTTTGATCCTAGCGGTATCTGGTGTGAATGTGTTTGTGGTTCTGTCGATTGGCATTCTTTTGGCTGGCGGCGTGAGCTTGGCATCGATTGACAATTACGGACTAACTAATCTAGCCCAAGACGTATACAAAGGCTTTGGTAACATGCAAGAGATCTTCTTGTTATCCATGCTGATTGGTGGTTTGAGTGAACTGATGCGTCGCCAAGGTGGTCTTGCTTTTCTAACAAATTTCGTTAGTAGCCTTATCCACGCGTTTGGCTCTAGTCACTCTAAGCATGCGAACAGTCGTGCAAGCGAGCTAGGTATTGCAGGTTTGGTATCAATGGTCAATGGCTGTACGGCAAACAACACCGTAGCCATCATTGTATCGGGCAGCGTTGCTCGCCAACTGGCGGAAGAGAATAATGTCTCTCCTCGCCGCTCAGCAAGCTTGTTAGACATTTTCTCATGCGTGGTGCAAGGCGTGTTGCCTTACGGTGCTCAAGTACTGCTGCTAGGTTCCGTATTCAACCTATCGCCACTTGAAGTAGTTGCCAATTCTTACTACTGTTTTGCATTAGCGATAGCGGCTGTTGTCGCGGTGTTTATCAAACATCCTGCTCGTCAACCTGTAGCGCAAACTGAGAACTAACGACAAATACCGAAAAGGCTCCGATGGAGCCTTTTTACTTTCCTTTCTTCTTTTTTTCTTTTCCGCGAGCAGATTTACTTCAAAGCTGAACGCAAACTTTGCGCACTGTGTAAAGGAATAGCAAAGCGATGCGCCACATCGCGTAGAGCTTCCACCTGAGCCGCGTTACTGATTGCTAATTCGCCTGCCACATCGACGTGGTTATTCTCAAACCCCACTCTCACATCGAATCCAAGTAACATCGCACTCGCTAAACAGTCTTGCTCTCGCGCGCCAAAAGCACAAATGGCACATCGAATTTCTTCCTCGACAAAATGCGCCAAATTCAAACCTCGTAAATCCCATGGCGAAGACTGTTGAGCTTGGTGATAACGCCCTAACACCACTAATGCATGCTGATACGTTTTAGGTAACACGCCCGCATCACGCAGTTGGAAATAACGTTCAATGTCGGTTACATCGTAGAGAATAATTTGGCTCACGATGTTGTTTTCTGCCACCCAATGGAAAAAGGTATGCCCTTCTTTCTCACTTGCTCGATCAGGGATTAACTCCCTCAATGCGAAAGAAGCCGCTTCTGGTTTCACAGCTTTAACTAATGCCATCTGTTGTGGCGGAGAATACAAGCCCACCGCCTCTGTGGTGAGCTGTACCATCATGTTTTGTCCCACCGCTTCTTTCACGGCATGGTAAATTGCCATGTTGTCGTCGATGTCTAATGAATGACGTCCGTTGGCGTCTCTAGCATGCAAATGGATCATGGCAGCCCCTGCCGTTTGACAAGCGATAGCCTCTGCAACCAGTTCGTCTGTTGTCATGGGTAAGCTGGCGTGATCGTACTTAGTTTTTCTTGCACCGTTTGGAGCCACGATAATAGCGATAGGCTCTCGTATAGATCGATTTTCTAATTCCATTCCTTCGCTACCTCTTTTAGCGTTAATGAGAGTTTATCAACTAGCTCATCAATATGGTGAGGCTGAATAATGAATGGCGGTGCAAGCAAGATATGGTGCCCATTAACGCCATCAATCGTTCCGCCCATTGGGTAGCACATTAAGCCATTTTCCATTGCTCGCTGTTTGATGCGTTTGTCTGCCAATGTGGCTTTACTCAGAGGCGCCTTGCTTTCTTTATCCGCCACCAGCTCAATGCCAAAAAACAAACCTTTACCACGAATGTCGCCAATGTACGGTAAATGGGCCAATGCAGAAGTAAGCTCATTACGCAGCAAAGCACTTTGCCGATTCACCGCCGTTAACAAATTATCTTGGAAGATGGTTTGAATGGTCGCCACGGCAGCAGCGCACGCCACAGGGTGCGCCATAAAAGTATGACCATGTTGGAAAAAACCGCTTCCATCAGCAATAGCTTGATAGACTCGATCATTCGCAACCACCGCGCCAATAGGTTGATAACCCGCACCAAGCCCTTTAGCCATACACACCAGATCGGGTTCTGCCTCTTCTTGCTCAAACGCAAAAAAACTGCCACTGCGTCCAACGCCACACATGACTTCATCCAAGATCAATAACACATCGTATTGGTCGCATATTTCGCGAATACGCTTGAAGTAACCTTGTGTGGCAGGCACAGCTCCAGCGGTGGCTCCCACAATGGGCTCAGCGACAAAAGCCATGACATTATCAGCCCCCAACTCAAGAATTTTTGCCTCTAGCTCATTCGCCGCTCGCAATGAGTAATCCAATTCCGACTCATGACTCTGCTGATAACGATAAGCATAGCAAGGGGCGATATGATGGCTCGGGTGTAAGATGGGTTTGAACGGTTCACGTCGCCATTCATTACCTCCGACAGCCAGAGCCCCCAAGGTATTACCGTGATAACTTTGCTGACGCGCGATGAATTGCTTTTTCTCTGGCTTACCTGATTCCACGAAATACTGCCGCGCCATTTTTAGTGCCGACTCCACCGCTTCTGATCCGCCACTGACTAAATACACATGGTTGAACTGATCAGGCATGTGCTGACAAATCAATTCTGCTAGGCGCTCACTGTTGTCACTAGTAAAAAATCCAGTATGAGCAAATGGCACTCGCTCGATCTGTTCTAACATGGCTTTTTTAACGGCGTGATGACTGTGGCCAAGGTTTGATACCGCAGCCCCACCACAAGCATCGAGATACTGCTTTCCATGCTTATCGAATAGATAAACACCTTCACCTCTATCGATGATTGGCAGCGTGGCATGGCAGTGACGGTGAAATACGTAAGACATTTGAGTCCCTTCCAATGTGTAATACATGCACACATCATCAGGAACAAACCCAAACGTGACAAGAGAATAAATCTCACCCTCTATGAGCTTTTGGAATACCACAAACCAAAAACACAAAAACCCTTGATATTTAAACAATAAAATAAAAATAGGCCAGCTTTTTTAAAGGCTGACCTATGGGTAACCCAAAGCTAAAAACAGAATCGTTTACGCGTTTAGTGCCTGTTCTAAATCGGCTAGAATATCGTCAATATGTTCAATACCCACCGATAAACGAATCATCTCTGGAGACACACCAGCTTGTTTTTGTTCTGCTTCGCTCAATTGACGATGAGTCGTCGATGCAGGATGACAAGCCAATGATTTTGCATCGCCAATGTTCACCAAACGCTTAAAGATTTTCAAAGCATCATAAAAACGCACACCAGCGTCATAACCATCTTTTAAACCAAACGACAAAATCGCAGAAGGCTTACCTTTCATGTATTTTTCGGCGAGATGGAAGTGTTCAGAACTTGGCAATCCGGCATAACTTACCCAACTGACTTTGTCATTCTGTTCCAAGAATTCAGCCACTTTGAGTGTGTTCTCGGTATGGCGCTCCATACGCAGCGGTAACGTTTCTAGCCCTTGCATAAGCATAAATGCATTCATCGGTGATAATGCGGCTCCGGTATTACGCAGTGGTACGGTACGCGCACGCCCGATAAATGCCGCCTCACCAAACGCTTCGGTATACACCACGCCGTGGTAAGAAGGTTCTGGTTGGTTGAAAACAGGAAAGCGGTCTTTGTGCTGCGCCCAAGGGAATTTACCTGAATCCACAATCACGCCACCCAATGTGGTGCCATGCCCACCAACGTATTTAGTGAGAGAGTGAACTACGATATCCGCACCGAACTCGATGGGTTTGCACAGCACTGGCGTCGCGACGGTGTTATCCACAATCACAGGCACGCCTTGTGCGTGAGCAAGCTCCGCCACACGTTCTAAATCGATGATATTACCTGCAGGGTTACCAATGCTCTCGCAGTACACCGCTTTGGTATTTTCATCAATTAACTCGGCCAAACTTTCTGGCTTGTCATCTTTAGCAAACTTCACCTGAATACCCTGATTTGGCAGCATGTGCGCAAACAAGGTATAAGTACCGCCATAAAGTTGCGGCGTAGAAACGATGTTATCGCCCGCTTGCGCTAAGGTCAGAATCGCATAGTTAATCGCTGCACTCCCCGCACTCACGACCAATCCAGCAATGCCGCCTTCTAACGCCGCCATGCGTTTTTCCAGAACATCGTTAGTCGGATTCATGATGCGAGTGTAGATATTCCCCGGCACTTCCAAGTTAAACAGATCAGCGCCGTGCTGCGCGTTGTCAAACTCGTACGCGACTGTTTGATAAATCGGTGTCGCGACAGATTTGGTGGTCGGGTCAGTTTCGTAACCAAAATGGATGGATAGCGTTTCGTCTTTCATGTTCTTCCCTGTCTTTCATCACTCAAATAGCGGCAAGCAAAGCACTTACCTTGCTTATAAAACTTATATTGCCCAATTTTTCAACAAATAACGTAGGGATGAATCACAGAGATAAAACGCTAATTCAACTGTCCAAGTAACCAGTGACGAAACGTTTCTGTCGCATTCGTACGTGTGTTCATGATCAAGTAATACCCTGCATTGGCAGGAATCGGTTTGAATGGAGAAACCAAACGCTCTGTCGTCAATTCATCCTCAATCAGTGCCATTCGTGCCATCGCAATCCCAACGCCAGCTTCGGCTGCAGACATCGCCATATCCGTTCGATTAAAAAAGTGTCCGATATCGGTTTTAAAATCCAACCCCATCGCTGACGCCCAATATAGCCACTCATAGTCACGCGTCGCTTTTTCCCATGGCATCGCATCGTGTAGTAGCGTCGCCTCTTGCCATTGCTTCACTGGCATTGAGTTTTTTTGCTCACCAAACAACGTTTTTAGCCAGCCATGATCCTCAAGGTATTTTGGACTCATCACCGGTAGCAGATGCTCATCCAAAATCAGCTCCGCGTTAGCATTTCTATAAGGATGAAGACCATAGTCAATTGCGACGTCATAGTCTTTTATCTCACTATTTACCAGCGCACCTTCCGCAAAGATTTGTACTTGGATATCCGGATTATCATGATGGAAGCTTTCGAGCTTTGGGACTAACCATTTGAAAGCAAAAGAAGGCGTCAACTTCAAACGAATTTCATTGGTTTGCTTTTCTACTTTGAGCTCATCAAGCAATTTGCTCAGTTCCGAAAAGTGAAACTGCGTCGCTTGGTGTAACTGAGTGCCTTTTACGGTTAAACGAATACCGCGAGAGTGGCGTTCAAATAAAGTAAAACCTAATAACGCTTCCAAATGAATAATTTGTTGGCTTATGGCACCAGTGGTGAGGTGTAAATGTCTTGCAGCACCAGTAAAGCTGTTGTACTCCGCGACTTGGCTAAATAGACACAAGCCACTTATCAGATTACTTTTCATCCTTGAGCCTATAGTTTTTCTAAACGCTGTGTGTAATTTATATCGATTGTTAACAAAAGGTAAAGAAAAGAAACTGAGCACTCTGATAAATGTGTGGAGTGCATCAATGGAAGTCATCGTATTAGGCAGCGGCGTTATCGGCTTAACCTCTGCTTGGTATTTATCTCAAGCAGGCTATCAAGTTACCGTCATTGACCGCCAACCAAGCAGTGCCATGGAAACGAGCTTCGCCAATGCCGGGCAGATCTCGTATGGCTATTCTTCGCCTTGGGCTGCGCCTGGTGTTCCTGTTAAAGCCATTAAGTGGTTAATGGAGGAGCATGCTCCACTTAAAATCAAACCCACTCTGAATGCCGACATGATCCGCTGGGCGAGTAAAATGGTCGCGAACTGCACCCTACCTCGCTATCAAGTTAACAAGGCTCGCATGCTTTCGATCGCTAACCACAGCCGTATTTGCTTAGAACAGTTACGCCAAGAACACGCCATTGAGTATCAAGGGCGTCAGTTTGGTACCTTGCAAGTATTCCGAACACATCAACAGCTGCAAACTATTGAAAAGGACATGCAGCTCCTTGAACAAAGCGGAACCCGATTTAAGCTAATGGACGTCGAACAATGTATTGAACAAGAGCCAGGGCTTGCACTTGTGAAAGACAAACTGGTTGGTGGCTTGCATCTACCTGATGACGAAACGGGCGATTGCCATCAATTTTGCCAACAACTAACGGAGCTTGCTAAGGCACACGGTGTCCGATTTGAGTTCGATACTGAAGTAAGCAATTGGGTTACAGTAGGCAAAAAGATCATAGGTGTCCAAACGAACCGAGGACAATTTAAAGCAGACCAATATGTAGTGGCCTCTGGCAGCTACTCTACAGCGCTACTCAAGCAACTCGATATTGATATTCCGGTCTACCCTGTCAAAGGCTATTCACTCACCATCCCGATGGAAGATGAACACTTCTCTCCTCGATCTACTGTGATGGATGAAACCTATAAAGTCGCTATGACTCGATTTGATGACAGAATTCGCGTAGCTGGCACCGCAGAATTAGCAGGGTTTGATACTTCCCTTCCACAAAAGCGCAAAAACACTATCGAAATGGTCATCCGTGATCTTTTTCCTCGTTGTGGTGACTTCAGCCAAGCTGAGTTTTGGAGAGGCTTTAGGCCAATGACGCCTGATGGCACACCAATTATCGGTGCAACTAAATACGATAACCTTTTTACTAACACCGGACACGGAACTCTGGGCTGGACGATGGCTTGTGGTTCAGGTCAATTGCTAGCAAGCGTAATGAAAGGTGAAAAAGCAAAAGTGATGGATAATGCGGAGCTTAACCTTTGTCGTTACGCCTGAGGACATGACTGAACAAAAAAACAGGCAGACACTTACTCCACAAAATGCATAACCACTGGCATTTTTAACTCATCAAAATCGCAGCACATTTAAATGACAATGTGCTGCATAATTAATCATCAGGCAAATCTTCTACCTAAAAGGAGCAAATAAGCAACAAGAACCAAATTTTAACAACTACTCTCCATTCTGTGTTCATCATCACGCTACAAAGGATTTTTAGCTAAAAAAGTTAACAATTGCATTACATAAAGGGTAATGTATTGTGTGAAAAACAACCACAAACACAACTAACAGGGAAAATACTCATGCAGTCATTAGTTGATTTTCTGAATGGAATTATTTGGAGCCCGGTACTGATCTATTTGTGCCTTGGCGCAGGTTTGTTCTATTCAATCATGACGCGTTTTGTACAAATTCGTCACTTCTTTGAGATGTGGCGCTTATTACTTTCAGGGAAGAGTTCAACAAAAGGGATATCATCATTTCAGGCACTTGCCGTTTCACTATCTGGCCGTGTAGGTACAGGTAACATTGCTGGTGTTGCTGCTGCTATCGGTTTCGGTGGCCCAGGCGCAGTATTCTGGATGTGGGTCGTTGCCTTCTTTGGCGCTGCAACCGCATACGCAGAATCAACACTTGCACAAATTTATAAAGAAGAAGACGAAGGCGAGTTCCGTGGTGGCCCTGCTTACTATATTGAGAAAGCAATGGGACAAAAATGGTACGCTTGGATCTTTGCTATCGCGACCATCTTTGCTTGTGGTGTTCTACTTCCTGGCGTTCAATCGAACAGTATCGGTAACGCAGTAGAAGCCGCATTTGGCTCAGGTGACATGATTGAAACCGCTATTGGTACCTTCAGTTTTGCTAAAATTTTCACTGGTACGGTTGTTTGTGTCATTTTGGCTTTCATCATTTTTGGTGGCGTAAAGCGTATCGCGAACTTTACCCAAGTCGTTGTGCCATTTATGGCGTTAGCTTACATCATTACTGCGTTTGTCATCATCCTTCTAAACATTGGTGAGGTTCCACGCATTTTCGGCATGATCATTGGTGACGCGTTCACACCAATGGCAGGCGTTGGTGCAGCAATCGGCTGGGGTGTAAAACGTGGTGTCTACTCCAACGAAGCAGGTCAAGGTACTGGTCCTCACGCAGCAGCAGCAGCGAGTGTTGATCACCCAGCTCAGCAAGGTCTTGTTCAATCTTTCTCTATTTACATCGATACACTACTTGTGTGTTCAGCAACCGCGTTCATGATTCTTATCACTGGCGCGTACAACGTAAATGGTGCGATTGAAGGTACATTCCTGGTTCAAAACCTACCAGCGGATATTGGTGCAAATGGTCCTGTGTTTACACAGATGGCGATCGAAAGCGCACTACCTGGCGTGGGTAAACCATTCATCGCAATCGCTCTATTCTTCTTCGCGTTTACGACCATTCTGGCTTACTACTACATTGCAGAAACGAACATTGCTTACATTCGTCGTACGTTCAAAGTAAATGGACTGATGTTTATTCTGAAAGTCATCATTATTTCATCCGTGTTCTACGGAACCGTGAAAACCGCCAACTTAGCATGGGCGATGGGTGATGTAGGCGTAGGACTGATGGCGTGGCTAAACATCATCGGTATTTTGATCATCTTCTTTATGTCGAAGCCTGCACTCAAAGCACTGAACGACTACGAAGAGCAACAAAAACGTGGTGTGACCGATTTTACATTTAACCCTGTTGCACTGGGCATTAAAGGCGCAGATTACTGGGAAGATAAGTACCGACGTAAAACGGGTAAAGCACCAACGGCAGACAGCAATAGCGCAGAAACTGTTGAGCAACCATCAACATAGCGTTATCACATAAATAAGAAAAAGCAGTGGTCCGATTTAGGACATAAAAAAGGGGGATTAACCAATGGTTAATCCCCCTTTCTTCATTATGAGTAGCAGCTTAGGCGATAACCGCTTCAACTTTACGAGCGATTTTTGCTTTACCTACAGGTAACACTTCACGACCAAATTCGTTGTTCAGTACTTGTGCCATTGCGAAGTAAATTGCACTTGCGCCACAGAAGATACCCTCGAAGCCAGCGATAGCACCGATCACTTCGCTACCAGTGAAATCACGAGCAGCAAGCAAGAAGAACAGGATAGTTAGAGAGCCAAATACCACTTGCTTCGCTGTTGGGTAACATAGAGAACCAATGAACATGAAACCAGTGAAGATGCCCCAAAGCGCTAGGTACCAACCCATAAAGCTTGCAGGGCTTGCAGGAAGACCCATGTGAGGCATTACGATTAGACCAACCAATGTTAGCCAAAATAGACCGTAAGAAGTAAACGCAGTTGTGCCGAACGTATCACCGCGTTTAAAACACATGATGCCAACGATTACTTGGCTAAGGCCACCGTAAAAGATGCCCATCGCTAGAATCATAGAGTCAATTGGGAAAAATCCTGCATTATGAATATTGAGCAGAATAGTGGTCATACCGAAACCCATTAGACCTAGCGGTGCTGGGTTAGCCAGTTTTGTCGACATGTACAAATACCTTTTTTCAAAAATGTTGATAAAAAATGCGCGCGAATTTTAATGGGCTCCAGAACAAAAGAGAAAAGCTGTTATTGAAAACTTAGATTCCATAAATAAACCACTACATATATAAAAAAAGACCCTGCAAAAAAGCAGAGTCTTTATAGATGGTTAGGTTGTTTTTTACTCGATCACTGACAAGAAATCTCGTCCCAGAACCAGTTGCTTTGCGTTGGGCTTTCCCACACTCCTGGGCCATTTTTCGCAACAAAACATTTGTTTTGGTACGTCACTTTATCCCCGTTAGCGACTTGCGTTACACCCGGCTCCCACTGAATAAAATTGCCTGTCACTGGTGGTTCTGGCTCGGTTACTGGCGGCTCAGGTTCTGTGACGGGCGGCTCTGGCTCAGTCACCGGTGGTTCAGGTTCCGTTGTAGGCGGCTCCGTAGGAGTGCCTGAAACCAGCTTCCACGGGTCTCCTTTCGTTGGCTCATTACCTTGTGACCACCATTTCGCTTCGTAAACAGCACCTTGGTAAGAGACTTGTTCCCCCGTGTTATATACTTTGCCAGAATCCCAAGCTGCCACACCACCTACAGGCGGCTCAACCGGATCCACTGGGTCTAACTTGTCAACTACACGAACTTCTGGCCAACCCGCATGAGATTGGTAGAAGTTAGTTACACATTTCTCATAATCACCCGCAACTAGCGCAGAGTAAGCCGTTTGGAAACCAACAAGCTCACATTCAAATGAGTGACCTCCAGGACGATCTGAGTAGTATTTCCAGTTACCATCCCAGTTGGTGTAAAGCACGTCTGTCGCACCATTTAGATTTAAGCTGCCGTAAGGCGTCTGCTGCCAACAGGTATTGGTCTCATCGGCTTCAATTGGAATTTGATAATGAGCGGCAAGTCCTTCCCAATAGCGAATACGGTTAACAGGTTGACCTTTATCCTTGTTTTGCTCACCACACTCAATACCACCATTGATCACGTTGATGGTGGTACCAAAGCCGTAACCAATGCCAGCATCAAGCTCACGCTGTGAAGGCACCCAAGTACGGTCAATCACATGTAGCATTGCAGGTTTCGGTGCTTGTGGGGTTAGGAAGAACCAGATAGCCGATGCCAAGTTCAGCCATGAATCCGCAACCAAGCCTGGATTTTTAAGCAATACAGATGCATCACCATCAAACATCACTTCAGAGAACGCGCCATAGTTAAAATGGTAAGAAAGCTGTTTAGCACCACGTCCAAAATAACCTTGTCCTGGTTCACATGGCCAACGCTTATTTTGCCAGTCATTTTGACCACAACCTGTTGTGTAACCTTCTTGCCCTTCAGACCATCCCATTTCTCGCACATGAACCAAAGCTTGCTGCCACTCTTCCAACCCTAGCGGATTATCCGATACGTTATCAATCGAAATATGGCCACCGGTTTCTTGTGCAAAGTGAGCAAACGCTGTCACGATCGATTTTTTACAAATTGCATCCGAATCACGACCGTCTGTGTACTCACCACAGAATGCAGGGAACTTACCAATTGCACGTAGGAAACGCGTGTAAGTGTATTCAGGTGCCGCCATTTGAGTCAGGAAGTCCCACTCACTTTCGGGGAATACACGCTCTACACGCTTCACGTTTTCTGGGTTGGTTGTCGCCCCTGGAACAATCGCTTCAACCACTGAGTTCGGGCGTGTCTCTAATGCTTGCGACCAAATGGCATACATAGGATCAGAAGTTTTGCTTTGCTCTACGGCTTGAACGTCACCACGAGCAATAACATAACCATTCGGATTTTGCGGATCGGGCTGAATATTCATACTCGCATTCACTTGTGCTGCTAAGACACAACTCAATGCAAGAGGAAGATGTTTGAGTGCAAACATGTCTAGTCTCCGGATTTCAACAATACAATATACGAGGAATAACTAGACATATAGTGGATCATATATACGAAACACCGAGCCAAGTACGTTGATTCTGCGAGACAAAATGAATAAATAGGTCCTCACACACATTTTGTCACAAGAAAAATGTTACCTTGACTCAAAAGAAAAGCGGAGACCCTGTGAGCCTCCGCTTTGTGATGTTTCTCTCTTTATTGTTCTGCCGAAACCACCTCTAGCTTCGCGGTTGACTTTTGTTTAGACAGCACAAAATAAACCACACACTGAGAAATAATTGCGGCAAGCACAATCACTGGTGAGGCGTTGATTCCAGCTAAAAGAAAACACCCCAATGCGATCATTCCATTGAGTAATGCGTAAGGTAATTGTGTACGGAAGTGCTCATACTGTTCACACCCCGCTCCTGTCGACGACAAAATCGTAGTTTCAGAGATGGGAGAACAGTGATCGCCAAACAAGCCACCAGATAATACCGCACCAATACAAACCAACAATGGTGCATCAATCGCAACGGCAGTTGGGATTACTAATGGCATCATGATGGCGAACGTCCCCCAAGATGATCCCGTAGCGAATGAGATAACACCAGCAAGCAAAAACGCAACCGCTGGCAATAACCAGTAAGGGAAACCGGCTTGAGCTTGTTCAGCAATGTATGCAGCTGCACCTAATTCTTTCCCAACCGAGCTAAGCGCCCAAGCCAATACCAGAATCACCGCCACTGACATCATGTTTGACATCCCTTTCAGATAAACCTGAATACCATCCGAAAGCTTTCTTACGCCATAAAACGCCATCAGCGCAATTAAAGTGAAGGCCGCGAAGAAATATGCAGAAGAAAGTGCAGCCCTAAACGTTGATCCTGCCACTTTTTGAAATGGAAAACCGTGTGGCACGAGGATGGTACATAGAACCACCAGCATAACGAGCAAAGGTGCCCATACAAAACTAGATTTTGCATTTTTATGCGTAAACACATTCATAGACTCCTGCACTTTCCCAAAGTCGGAGCCCTGCTCTGCTAGTTGTTCAGCCTTCGCCATCGGTCCGAAATCTAATTTGAAGAAAGAGACAATCGGCACAATCGCGATCGCAAGAAAGGCGTAAAACTGATACGGGATCGCACCAATGAAAGCATCCCAATCACTCATACTGACATTCAGGGCAGTAAACTCTTTTTGAATCAATCCCATGATGTAAACGCCCCATCCGATAAAAGGGATCAAGATTGCGACGGGAGAGGAAGTCGAATCGATAATAAAAGCTAATTTTTGGCGTGATACTTTTAACTTATCAAATAAAGGGCGAAAAACAGGGCCAACAATCAGTGGTGTACCAAGGTCTGAGAAGAAAATAACCACACCACCGAACCATGCGGACAGTTGAGCTTGGCATTTACTCGCAACCCATTGAGTAACCTTTTTAGCAAACGCCACACCACCGCCAGATTTCTCCATCAAGGCGACAAAGCCACCAATAAAGACCAAGAGCAAAATGACGCCCGCATTGTAGCTGTCAGTTAATTGCGGCAGTAGATAGCTTTTCATCAATGCACTAAACGAGTCTAGTGGCCCTTTTTCGACAAATGTCCCTTCGAGCATAGCGACACCACTCACCACACCCGCGAATAAACCAACAACGACATTTCTTGTAGTCAGCGCAAGGAAAAGAGTAATAAGGATGGGAATGAGAGAGGTAACGTCAGCCTGTTCCATAGCAATACCATTTATGATAATTAAACAATTAAAATGAATATATATTTAATTTAACCGCATGTATATATCTCTCACAAAAAAGTTGAGCCACCTCTTCACAAACTTGAAGTACAAAAAAACCAGCCCGAAGGCTGGTTCTTATAAACTCAACTGTCTAGAGGAAAATTATTCCCACTCTATTGTAAACAAGACATTTTTATCTTTTATATTCAATGGCTTATTTTCCTGCTAATTGGTAATACCATGAAAAATACCATGCTCAGAAAAGGCTTAACAATATTTTGAAAAATTGCCTACTGAGCGCTGCCGCACAGCTCCATAGGCCGCTTTCCTGGCTTTGCTTCCAGATGTATGCTATTCTGCTCCTGCAGCTAATGGATCACCGCAAACAGGTTACTCGCCTGGGGATTCCCTTTCGACCCGAGCATCCGTATGAGACTCATGCTCGATTATTATTATTATAGAAGCCCCCATGAATAAATCGCTCATCATTTTCGGCATCGTCAACATAACCTCGGACAGTTTCTCCGATGGAGGCCGGTATCTGGCGCCAGACGCAGCCATTGCGCAGGCGCGTAAGCTGATGGCCGAGGGGGCAGATGTGATCGACCTCGGTCCGGCATCCAGCAATCCCGACGCCGCGCCTGTTTCGTCCGACACAGAAATCGCGCGTATCGCGCCGGTGCTGGACGCGCTCAAGGCAGATGGCATTCCCGTCTCGCTCGACAGTTATCAACCCGCGACGCAAGCCTATGCCTTGTCGCGTGGTGTAGCCTATCTCAATGATATTCGCGGTTTTCCAGACGCTGCGTTCTATCCGCAATTGGCGAAATCATCTGCCAAACTCGTCGTTATGCATTCGGTGCAAGACGGGCAGGCAGATCGGCGCGAGGCACCCGCTGGCGACATCATGGATCACATTGCGGCGTTCTTTGACGCGCGCATCGCGGCGCTGACGGGTGCCGGTATCAAACGCAACCGCCTTGTCCTTGATCCCGGCATGGGGTTTTTTCTGGGGGCTGCTCCCGAAACCTCGCTCTCGGTGCTGGCGCGGTTCGATGAATTGCGGCTGCGCTTCGATTTGCCGGTGCTTCTGTCTGTTTCGCGCAAATCCTTTCTGCGCGCGCTCACAGGCCGTGGTCCGGGGGATGTCGGGGCCGCGACACTCGCTGCAGAGCTTGCCGCCGCCGCAGGTGGAGCTGACTTCATCCGCACACACGAGCCGCGCCCCTTGCGCGACGGGCTGGCGGTATTGGCGGCGCTGAAAGAAACCGCAAGAATTCGTTAACTGCACATTCGGGATATTTCTCTATATTCGCGCTTCATCAGAAAACTGAAGGAACCTCCATTGAATCGAACTAATATTTTTTTTGGTGAATCGCATTCTGACTGGTTGCCTGTCAGAGGCGGAGAATCTGGTGATTTTGTTTTTCGACGTGGTGACGGGCATGCCTTCGCGAAAATCGCACCTGCTTCCCGCCGCGGTGAGCTCGCTGGAGAGCGTGACCGCCTCATTTGGCTCAAAGGTCGAGGTGTGGCTTGCCCCGAGGTGATCAACTGGCAGGAGGAACAGGAGGGTGCATGCTTGGTGATAACGGCAATTCCGGGAGTACCGGCGGCTGATCTGTCTGGAGCGGATTTGCTCAAAGCGTGGCCGTCAATGGGGCAGCAACTTGGCGCTGTTCACAGCCTATCGGTTGATCAATGTCCGTTTGAGCGCAGGCTGTCGCGAATGTTCGGACGCGCCGTTGATGTGGTGTCCCGCAATGCCGTCAATCCCGACTTCTTACCGGACGAGGACAAGAGTACGCCGCAGCTCGATCTTTTGGCTCGTGTCGAACGAGAGCTACCGGTGCGGCTCGACCAAGAGCGCACCGATATGGTTGTTTGCCATGGTGATCCCTGCATGCCGAACTTCATGGTGGACCCTAAAACTCTTCAATGCACGGGTCTGATCGACCTTGGGCGGCTCGGAACAGCAGATCGCTATGCCGATTTGGCACTCATGATTGCTAACGCCGAAGAGAACTGGGCAGCGCCAGATGAAGCAGAGCGCGCCTTCGCTGTCCTATTCAATGTATTGGGGATCGAAGCCCCCGACCGCGAACGCCTTGCCTTCTATCTGCGATTGGACCCTCTGACTTGGGGTTGATGTTCATGCCGCCTGTTTTTCCTGCTCATTGGCACGTTTCGCAACCTGTTCTCATTGCGGACACCTTTTCCAGCCTCGT
>NZ_JAWOTW010000015.1:0-123463 GCF_033339075.1 Vibrio sp. 970 | reverse complement strand
GAGAAGTGCAGCGTTAAGGCGGTGAACTATGATGTGCGCGTGTATGAGGATGATGAAAACGAACCCGACGAACAGGGGTACCCAAAAGTGGCTTAGTTAAAGCCCCATTATGGGGCTTACTTTAATCATTTGTGATTGTATAAACGATAGACTCTGACGTAACGGAATCTATTGATAACTGATAATTTCTGAATCGAATCGTTTTTGTACTCTTCGGATAAATCAATTCTTGCGTAAAGGCGGACCTAGCATGGTTGTTAAAAGTATATTCTCGGTATAAGACATTAATTCCGCTTTCGCTGAGGCCTGTAAATATCAACTCATGGTTCACGTAACCATATTCTTCCAATGGTGTCCGTTTATCATGCTTCTCGAACATCGTGTTAGCTGGTTCCATTGCATATTGAGACCCACTACCAACCGGAGAGGTCCAATAGCTACCTGAAACGACAGTATTGTCCCAATGTCCTTTATTATCGATCCCAAACATCAGGTGACTACCCGGAATCATGACGAGATCATTTCCTTTTTCATTGCTACCGACAATCTCGTAGATGTCGCCTTTTTTCCCATCAAGCCTAACTGCTACACTTGATAAGCCCCCAGATAGAACGAATTCTTGCTTAGCTTGGTAAGCATTTGGCTCAACCAATGTCTTATAAGCTTTTCGCGTAAGAATCTCTTCACCGACGTATGCTTTTGTTTCTACTCCAACCTCATAGCTTCGAGAATCTATACTTTCTATTCTTGATGGAGCCGTTTTTGTAAAGTTTGCCGTAGAAGTACAGCCAGCTAACGCAGTGGTCGCTAAAGTGAGGGCAAAAAGCCGTTTCATATTAATAGTCCAACCTGATTTATACAGATTTTACAAGTTATTAGGTTCAATCAATCTTGTCACTATATGGAGCTATATTTTGTGACTCTAATTGCGTATAAAAATCTATCGAATGTGGACTGTTTTAAGTGGATATTAAGAAGGTTGAAGGGGGGAGAGCAAAAGCATTTTGTGATTAGAACTGCTTCTTTCAGGGAAAAATATCTTGAATTTTGCCTTTAACGTTGCGTCTTAATTGTGTCTTGTTTTTGAATTTATTTCTTAAATTTTCTTTTTAATTATATGGTTATGTTTTTCTGAGCATAATCAAAGAAGAAAAAAGTGGGCTGATTATCTTGGTGCATTCTGCTTACCGTTTACAAAACCGATGACAGTATTAGACCATTCAACGCCTTGACTAGCAACGAAAGATACAAGTTGAATTTTTGAAAATGAAAAAAGCCGATGGCGAACCATCGGCTTGATATTTTACGTTTTATCGCTTTGGAAGGAATTTGAGTTCTATGCTCGTGTTTCTTCCAATGTTGCTTCACTTTCTGGTGACTTCAGCACTCGGCTAGCAATTGTACCCGCAGTCATTGAGCCTGAAACGTTTAGTGCGGTACGTGCCATGTCAATCAGTGGTTCAATAGAGATAAGCAGTGCCGCGATGGTCACAGGTAAGCCCATTGCAGGAAGAACAATCAAGGCTGCAAACGTCGCACCGCCGCCGACACCTGCAATACCAAATGAGCTGATGGTGATAATCGCAATCAATGACAGGATAAAGTGTAGATCAAGTGGGTTGATACCCATTGTTGGAGCTACCATCACTGCAAGCATTGCAGGATAGATACCCGCACAGCCGTTTTGGCCGATAGTGGCACCAAACGATGCTGATAGGTTTGCAATCGCTGGTGGTACGTTAAGCTTCGTGATTTGCGCTTCTACGTTTAGTGGAATTGTTGCTGCTGAGCTACGAGATGTAAACGCGAAGGTCAGTACAGGCCAGATTTTCTTAAAGTATTCCGCAGGGCTAACGCCGACAAAAGAGACTAATACGCCATGAACAACAAACATCAGTGCGATAGCAACATAAGACGCCACAATAAAGCCAAGTAGGTTTAGGATGTCGCCTGCGCTTGATGTCGCTACCACTTTTGCCATCAGTGCTGCGATGCCGTATGGCGTTAGGGCCATGATCATCTTCACTAGTCGCATAACGATAGATTGAGCAGCTTCTACGAAAGTACGAATCGGTGATTCCAACTCTGCTTTTTCCATCATCACTTTACGAGCGGCGATACCAGTTAACACGCCGAAAATCACAACAGCGATAATTGATGTCGAGCGAGCACCTGTTAGATCAGCAAATGGGTTGGTTGGAATGAAGCTAACTAGCATTTGAGGAATAGTTAAGTCACTTACTGTACCGGCACGGCTTTCTAAAACGGCGATACGAGCGGTTTCACGCGCACCTTCAGTTAACCCTTCTGCTGACAGGCCAAATGTCGTTGTCACCAAAATACCGATAAGTGCAGCAATTGCAGTCGTTACTAGAAGAACAGAGATGGTCAGGCCAGAAATTTTACCTAAAGATCCACCTTTCTCCAACTTAACAACTGCAGAGATCATCGATACCAACACCAGTGGCATGATGACCATTTTCAGTAGACCAACGTAGCCACTGCCTACAATGCCTACCCATTCAAGTGTTTGAGCAATTGCGCTGTTACCTTCACCGTGAATGAGTTGCAAAGCAAGACCAAAAAGAGAACCGGTAACAAGACCGATCAAAACGAGACGTGAAAGAGTGTGTTTCTTTTGTTGTTGATTAAATAGAAAGAACAATATTCCAACAAAGACGGCTAGAGAGGCTATCACTGCAAAATTCATAATTTGACCTTATCAACCAACCGAAGTGGCGGTTGTTTTTTATACGGGGTTTTATACGGATTTATTTATGGAGCGTAAGATAACGCTCGTGATATAACTTTAAAAATGACAAACGGGTATTAGCTAGATCTAAAATGAATATAAAAACGAGATCTTAGTCGCGTGAGAGCGTGAATTAGCACGTTAATTGTACAAAATGGTTATTCGTAGTGATGCAGTAAGTCACGCATTTCTTTCCTTTGTAAGTAAACCACCGAGTCTTCTTGATAACTGAAAAGTTGATAAATCATCGCTTTGGCGACATCTTCTGCTCGAATCGGTAAAAAGTTGGACAGTTTGCCTAGCATAAGTGGGCGAATTACCTTAAACAGAGTTTGTACTAACTTCTCGTCCATTCTTGGGTTTTGACGTTGACCAACAAGCGGGCCTGGGCGAACAAATACGATTTCCTCAAAATCCATAGCTTCGATTCGTTGTTCCATTTGTCCTTTACAAGCTAAGTAATGGGATGGCGATTTACTATTTGCACCGAGGCTAGAAACAACCGCAAGGCGTTTGACTCCGATTGTTTTCATTTGTTGGGCGACTTTGCACACCAGATCAACATCTACTCTACGCAAATTATCCTTACTACCAGCTTGCTTAAGGGTCGTACCTAAACAGATAAAGCCGATGGTTGGTGTTGGTTGGTTCTCATCCCATTGGTGGATAGAAAGGTCTGCATCAATGAGAGGAATAAGCTTGTTGTCCACATCTAGGACGCCATCGAGTGGGCGGCGAGAAAGATAATATAATGTTCCAACACCTGATTGATTTATGAGGTTTGCAATGACTTTTGAGCCTACTAAGCCAGTTGCACCGGCGATGATTGCGCAGGTGTTGTTATCCATATCTTTTCTCCTATATGGGAACATAGTCTAAGCTATTGTAGCGGATTTCAACGAGTTACTTATAATCTCGTGCAAGAAAGGTGAGACGCTCTGCGAACTCGGCAGACTATCCTGAGATAAACTTGATTAGCGCTGCCCCAATTGGATGCAAGTGTATACAATAGTGGGCGCGCAAAAACTGTCGCTGAACAAGACCTCTTGAACAACAGAACACCTCTCACCCAGACAACATCAAAGGAACGTAAAAAATGGATGACTCTTTTGCTGCGGAGATACAAGCACGCATAGATAACAAAACCAAACCCGTCGGTTCTTTAGGCTTATTGGAAAAGGTGGCACTGCAGTTAGCTCTTATTCAAAGTCAGGATAAACCTCAGCCAGTTGATTCCATCGCTATCTGCAAACCGAGCATGCTGGTATTTGCTGGAGATCACGGCGTTGCAGAGGAGGGTGTGAGCATTGCGCCAAGCGAAGTCACTCAACAAATGGTGGCTAACTTTCTCGCTGGCGGCGCAGCCATCAACTGTTTTTGCGACATTAATGGCATTCAACTCAAAGTAATAGATTGCGGCATGTTGGCTCCTATTGATGTGCTGGTTCCAGAATTTAAATCCCATCCCAACTTGGTTGAACAACGGCTGGGTAACGGTACGGCTAATTTTTCTAAACAATCAGCGATGTCCCCAGAACAAGTGGCGTTAGGTTTAGAATATGGTGCGAAGATTGCTGAGCAAACCATTTTGCATGGTTCAAACCTCTTGATGTTCGGTGAGATGGGCATCGGTAATACCAGTTCGGCCTCAGCACTGTTATCGGCACTGAGCTCATTAGATATTGATTATTGTGTTGGCGTTGGCACCGGAATCAATCAACAGCAGTTGAGCCGCAAATATAAACTGGTAGCACAGGGGGTAAACCGATGTCGAGGTCTTGATACCAAAGCGATTCTCGCACAGGTTGGGGGCTTTGAAATCGTACAGATAGTGGGCGCTTTTTTAGAAGCCAAGCGGCTTAAAACTCCAGTTTTAGTGGATGGGTTTATCGTATCGGTAGCGGCTTATATTGCGACGTTGTTAGACGAAGAAACGCGTGAATACATGTTGTTTGCCCATCGCTCTGAAGAAAATGGACATAAATTTGTATTGGAACATCTAAAAGCAGAACCTCTGCTCGACCTTGGTTTACGGCTAGGGGAGGGAACAGGAGCCGCTCTTGCCTTGCCTCTGTTAAAAGCTGCTGCCCAGTTTTACAACAAAATGGCGAGCTTCGAGAGTGCAGGAGTTACAGTTTAGTGTCAGTCCCTGATAATTCTGAGAAAGTCATGCCGTCATCGTTAAGATACCAGTGGGAGTTATTTCTATTAGCTACCAGTTTTTTTAGCCGCTTACCCGTGCCCCAAGCGTTGCCTTACAGTGAAGAACGCATGAATCAGGCAGGCCGTTACTTTGCGTTAGTTGGTCTCGTGCTTGGAGCACTTTGCGCTTTGGTATTCTCGCTCACCTCAATTTTTTTCCCAGAGTCGGTTGCCATAGTATTAACGATGGTGTTTAGCTTATTGTTAACTGGGGCTTTTCACGAAGACGGCTTGACCGATATGGCGGATGGCATTGGCGGTGGCATGACCGTAGAGCGACGCCTCTCTATTATGAAAGACAGTCGTATTGGCACTTATGGTGCCGCCACTCTCATTATGGCGTTATTGGCTAAGTATGTTTTTTGGAGTGAACTGGCTAACTTGCCGCACTTTTGGTTGGTCATTGTCGTCGCTTACACCGCAAGCCGAGCACTAGCAGCGACGCTTATTTATGACATGCCTTATGTCAGTGACAGTGATACGTCGAAAAGTAAACCGCTAGCAAGTCGCCAGTCTTCTCTAGAAGTCTCCATTTTGTTGTTTACTGGTGGCGTAACATTGCTTGTGCTTGGTATCGCGGATGCGATCTTGATATCGCTTGTTCTCGTGGTATTTCGTTTGATGTTCAAACGTTGGTTAACCAAGAGAATTGGCGGCTTTACGGGGGATTGCCTTGGCGCAGCGCAACAGTTGTCGGAACTGCTTATTTATCTCACTATGATTGGGTTGTATCACTCCTCATGAAGCAATTGATACTCGGTGGCGCGCGCTCTGGGAAGTCGCATTTGGCAGAAAAAACAGCTAAGCAATTATCGGTCGCTTCTCATCGATCATTACACTATGTTGCAACCGCGCTGCCATTTGACCAAGAAATGCGAGAGCGAATAGCGCATCATCAAAAGCAACGCGGGGGCGAGTGGCAAGAGCATGAATGCCCCCTTCATTTATCTGAGTTACTGACAAATTTCGCTATCACCGATGTTGTATTGATCGACTGTTTAACCTTGTGGCTCAACAATTGGATATTTGAGTTAGGTGATGAATGTTCCAATGAGAAGCTAGAAGCAGAAATTGAAAAGCTTATACAGGTGGTACGTGGCTCAGATGCGACGTTAATATTCGTCTCTAACGAGGTTGGAATGGGCATTGTACCTTTGGGGGCGGTTAGTCGTTATTTTGTGGATAATGCAGGACGGATGAATCAAAAACTAGCCAGTGTTTGCCATCGCGTTACCTTTGTTGCTGCTGGTTTGCCGTTGGTTCTTAAAGAGTAGGATGGAACAAAATGAAAACACTCAATATCTATCTTGTGCGTCATGGAAAAGTAGACGCTCCACCAGGACTCCATGGCCAAACAGATGTAAAAGTTACGCCTGCTGATCAAGAGAGTATTGCTCGGGCTTGGGCCGAGAGTGGACGAGGTGTGGGTGGAATAATTTCTTCTCCGCTTTCACGCTGTCAAGAACTGGCAAACATCATTGCTGAACAGCAATTATTACCAGTAATGACGGATGAGTCTTTACAAGAGATGGCATTTGGTGATTTTGATGGTATGCCTTTTGATATGCTCACTGAGCAGTGGAAAAAGCTAGATGCTTTTTGGCAATCGCCAGCACAACATACGTTGCCGAATGCTGAGAGCTTAAGCACATTTTCTGAGCGCATATGTCGCGTTTGGTCTCAAATCATCAACGATATCAATGACAATCTACTTATCGTCACGCATGGTGGCGTCATTCGTATGATTCTTGCTCATGTATTGGAGTTAGATTGGCGTAACCCAAAGTGGTATTCGACGTTGTCGATAGGAAACGCTTCTGTCACGCATTTAACAATTACCATAGATGAGCAAATTTACGCCTCGGTGCGTTCGATTGGCGTACCTCTTTTAACTCGTTAATTTATAAATATTAAAATGCCCAGAACGATATTGCTTACGGGCATAGTCACGGAAGATGTCAGTGGAAGCCCATCTGCTAGGTGCAGGAAGCGAAAATTGACTCAGTTACATAAAAAGGAAATATAGAAATGACAACGCCGAGTTGGGATTTGTCCATCGTTTATAACGACCTTTCTGACCCACGAATTCAAGACGATATTGCTCTTGTAGAACAATGTATTGATCTTTTGAATAAACAATCAGCAGATTGTGGCAACGTAGAGATCATGCAAAATGCGATTTTGACCAATGAAGCTGCGAGTCGTTTAGCGGGCACAGTTGCAAATTTTGCGAGTTGTTATGCTTCTGTTGATGCAACAAACGCCGAAGCGAAATCGTTACTTGGTAAAATGACCCGCATCTTTTCGGAGCTTTCCCAAGCGTTCAGTCCCTTTGATTTGAAATTAACTCATGCCGACGAAGAGTTTATCTTGCGCGTGTTAGACCATGAGAATCCTGATATCAGTGGGCAAGCTTTTTCTATCTTGAATTCTAGAAAGTTGGCGGATACTCGTCTTAGCAACGCAGAAGAACAGTTACTGGCTGCGATGAGTGTGGATGGCAAATCGGCTTGGGGTAACCTATACGATAACCTGACTGGCTCATTGAAAGTGAAGCTTGAGTACACAGATGGTAATAGTGAAGAGCTTGGGTTTTCTCAAGCGGCAAGCATTCTTTATGGTTCTGAATTCGAGCGTCAAGAAGCCGCGTGGCGAGGCGTACAAGATGCAATGCAAACGCACCAAGAATCATTCGCTGCGATTTTGAATGCGTTAGCAGGATGGCGCTTAACTGAAAACAAAAAGCGTTCTACGAAGCGTGAAGTTCACTTCCTAGAGCCGAGTTTGCATGGTAGCCGAATCCAAGCTGAAACTTTAAATGCGATGATGACCGTAGCCAAAGACAGTCGAGCTATTGGTCAGAAAGCGGGTTTATTGATGGCGCAAGTACATGGTCTGGATGAGATGAAACCTTGGAATCATCTGGCGGCTATGCCTGCTTTGAGCGGTGAAGCGAAGGTTTACGACTTTGATGAAGCGATTGAGGTTATTTGTGAAGCATTTGAAACAGTAAACCCTGAGATGTCGGAATTTGTCCGTTTGATGGTACAAAATGGTTGGATTGATGCCGCGCCAAATGCTAACAAGCGTCTTGGCGCATACTGCACCAAACTGCCAGCAACGCGAACACCACTTGTGTTTATGACTTGGAGTGGCAGCCGGTCAGACCTTATGACTCTGGCACATGAACTTGGCCATGCGTTCCATAACTGGGTTATTCGTGATTTGCCACTTTGCCAAACTTACTACCCAATGACGTTAGCAGAAACCGCCTCTATCTTTGCAGAAAACATCGTTCGTGATCATTTGATTTCGAAAGCTGAGAGCGTTGATGAAAAGCTCGAGATGTTGTGGGAAGAGTTGTCATCTGCGCTAGCTTTAATGATCAACATTCCGGTTCGCTACGAGTTTGAAAAATCGTTTTATGAACGCCGCCAGGATGGAGAGTTAACCGCAGATGAATTCTGTGAGTTGATGTCAGAAACTTGGAAAGAATGGTATGGCGACGTAATGAGCGAACCGGATCCGTACTTCTGGGCAAGCAAGCTGCACTTTTCTATTGATAGCGTGAGCTTTTATAACTACCCATACCTATTTGGTTTCTTGTTTAGCAAGGGTATCTATGCACAGCGAGAAACCAAAGGCGAAGCGTTTTACACCGATTACATCAATTTGCTGCGCGATACAGGCTGCATGATGGCGGAAGATGTCGTCGAAAAGCATCTGTCGATGGATTTAACCCAGCCAACGTTTTGGCAGCAGAGTGTTGAGCTAGTGCGTGAAAAAGTCGATGAGTTTGAGCGTTTGCTCGCACAGCGCGGCTAAGTTTTTCGCAGTGTTGATGCATAATCTGCTTTATAGCTACAAAAATTTGATCAAATCATAATGATCTTAATCAGGGCTGTGGTAAAGTTCACAGCCCTAACACTTTGTAATTGTTTGAAAATTAAACGCCTCAATGCTTGATTTGAGTGCCTGGCGCGAAAAGGCATCGGATTTTCGAGGGAAATAGTGATTTCTACTCATAAGTGAGATCGCAGCAACAAAAATCCTTTGTACAATTTATTAACATATCCGCCGTGCTATTAAGGAGTAACGCATGACGAAGTCTCTCTTTCGCCAATCGTTTTTAACTGACACGTTAGATGTTCATATTGATGTTGCACCAGCGGAGCAGGTGCTTTCTAACGGTGTAAAACTTAAACTCTATCAGCGTGGTGTATTAGAAGTAATCCCTGCGAATTATACTCAGGATACGAAGAACATCATCATCTCTTGTGGGGTTCACGGAGATGAAACCGCACCTATGGAGCTGGTGGATTCCATTATTCAAGACATAGAATCTGGGTTCCAGACGGTCGATACCCGTTGTCTGTTCATTATCGCTCACCCAGAATCCACTCTGGCGCACACGCGATTCCTCGAAGAAAACCTCAACCGTCTGTTTGACGAAAAAGAACACAAACAGACAAAAGAGCTTGTTATCGCCGATACACTTAAGCTGCTTGTTCGAGATTTTTATCAGGATACCGACCCGACAACACGCTGGCACCTTGATTTACACTGCGCGATTAGAGGCTCGAAGCACTATACGTTTGCAGTAAGTCCTAAGACTCGTCATCCTGTGCGCAGCAAAGCATTGATCGATTTCTTGGACAGTGCACACATTGAAGCTGTGCTCCTGTCAAACTCACCATCGAGTACGTTTAGCTGGTACAGTGCTGAGAACTTTGGTGCGCAGGCTCTCACGATGGAGCTTGGACGTGTGGCTCGTATTGGTGAAAATGACCTCGATAAACTGACCGCGTTTGATTTGTCTTTACGTAATTTGATTGCGGAAACGAAGCCAGAACACCTACCAAAACCATGCATTAAGTATCGCGTAAGTCGCACAATCGTTCGTTTGAACGAAGACTTTGACTTTATGTTCGACGACAATGTTGAAAACTTCACCTCATTTGTTCACGGCGAAGTGTTTGGTCATGATGGCGACAAACCATTAATGGCAAAGAACGAAAACGAAGCGATTGTCTTCCCGAACCGCCACGTCGCAATAGGTCAACGTGCAGCTCTGATGGTTTGTGAAGTGAAAACCCGTTTTGAAGAGGGTGAGTTGGTTTACGATTAATCCAACATTGCTTTGAGAAGTTAATTGCAATTTACCGAGGCTTAACTGTAAGGTTAAGCCTCGTTTGTTTTTATCGGCCGCTATGGATTTTCAACAACTTATCCTGAACAAGGAACGACGCTGGCAACGTAACCTGATGGTTATGTCGATCGTGCTCGCTGTACTCTCTGCCATCCACTTGATGGTCGGAGAAATTTTCCTTTCTCCTTTTCAATCCTTATCTGCATTTGAACAGAAGTTATTGGTGGACTTGCGTTTACCGAGGTTAGTGTCTGCGGCAATTATTGGTGCTGCGTTAGCGGTATCTGGCGCGACGTTACAAGTGTTGCTTGGGAACGTGTTGGCTGAACCTGGCGTGCTTGGTATATCTGGTGGTGCAAGCTTAGCAATGGTCTTAATCATGTTCGCGTCACCTGTTCTTCCTACCCCGATTGTTTTTATGTTGGCAGCGATTGCAGGCTCGATGTTATTCACGTTTGTTTTGGTGGCGATAGCAAGGGCAATGCACCTGACGACGGCTCGATTGCTTTTGGTTGGGGTCGCATTGGGTATTTTATCGAGCGCGATTGTGACCTGGGCATTTTACTTTAGTGATGATCTCAGTTTACGCCAACTGATGTATTGGTTAATGGGCAGTATTGGCGGTGCGAGTTGGTATCAACATACCGTTACCTTGGTGATGTTACCGGTGCTCATCTGGTTATGTTGTAAAGGCAAATCGCTTGATAAATTGATGCTGGGTGAGATTCATGCGACCCAATTGGGAGTCGATGTACATCAAATGCGTTGGAAACTGATCCTCGCCATTTCTGTTTTGGTGGGGAGTTCAGTCGCTTTGGGTGGCATCATCAGTTTTGTTGGTTTGGTGGTGCCGCACTTGTTGCGTTTGGCTTTTGGTACGGAAAACCGTTATTTATTGCCACTTTCTGCAATATCTGGTGCTGCGTTGCTTGTATTTGCTGACATCGGCGCAAGACTGTTATTGGACTCCGCAGAGTTACCTTTAGGTGTCATGACAACATCGATTGGCGCACCTATTTTCATCTGGATGCTGGTGAAGAGTCATGATGCACGTTAAACATATGTCGGTTGGTAGTCGATTATTGCCTCTTTCTTTTGAATGCAAAGCTAGCGAAATCGTACATATCGTTGGGCCTAATGGTTCCGGTAAGAGTACTTTATTGGCTGCGATTTCTGGTACGTTAAGTCACCGAGACGGTATGAGTGGTGAAGTGTACGTTGGCAACAAAAACTTGCTTACTTTACCGTTGTCAGAGCAAGCTCATGTTCGAGGTTATTTGTGTCAGCAATCGCGCCCAGCGTTTAATGTTGATGTGTTTCAGTATCTCGCTTTATCTCTGCCAAGTGGTGCTGAGATTGCGGATATCAAAGTGCGTGATGCCGTCAATATGGTGGTGGAGCTGGTACAACTGCAAGATAAGCTTCATCGCAGTATTCAAACATTATCCGGTGGTGAGTGGCAGCGTGTCCGATTAGCAGGTGTATGTTTGCAGGTGTGGCGTACCATTAATCCTTTTTCGCAGTTTTTAATTTTGGATGAGCCAGCAGCACCGTTAGATATTGCGCAAGAGGGTCTGCTCTATCAATTGATTAACGCTATGGCGGCGCAGGGAATTGGAGTATTAGTTGCTAATCACGATCTCAATCGCACATTAAAGCACGCAGATAAAGTATTGCTGCTTAACAACGGTGTGCTGCACTCATCAGGAAGTGCCGATACTGTGCTAACGGAAGAAGCTCTCGGGGAAGTGTTCAATACTCAAGTCAAAAAGGTCATCGTAGATGAGCAACCTTATTTAATCTTTGATTAATGTTTAGGGACAATAAAAAACGACCTACTTGAGGTCGTTTTTTTTTAATCGAGATAGCCAAACTCAACGCTTATTGAGTTAACGGTTTTAGATCTGCAGGGCGGTAGTAAACAGATTTGAGTACTTTGCCTTTACGAATGGTTTTACCTTCCGATACGAAATCTTCGGCGCATTTCGCGATGATGTATTCACCTTTCTGCACCGCCATCAACTTGATGCCTTGTTCTGCGTAGAATGCTTCTGTTTCTGAGTACTCTTGCTCGTTACGGCATACTTTGCTCATGTTGCTTGAATGTACTTCATCCCAGCAAGGAATAAACTCGATACCACGGTTTACCGCAACGTTTAATAGAAGATCAATTAAGTAGTTGATCGCCAGGTTGTCTTCTACTTTGCTGTGGCCAAGATGAACGAGACGGCCCATTAATACATACACGCTGTCTACGATGGCATCTGCTTGCTCAGTTTTACAATCTGCTTCTGCTAGCTCTGTTAGCTCTTCGATCGCCAAAGAGGTGTGTAGTGTGTCTGCTTGCGTATCAAGGCTTGCAGCGTCTGCGACTGGTAAGTCGAAGGTACTACGGAACTCGGTGATATCACGGTATAAGTGATCAAAAATCTCTTGGGTTAGCTTTGACAGTTGCATTCTAATTTCCATTGAATCGATTGAAGCGGCAATGATACCAAACCGCACTTTGAACCCCAAGGGCATTGCATCTAACTGGTGATAAATCTGCCTTTGGGGAATAGTGGTGCTTAACGAAATAGGTAAGGGAACAGCTTTTTACGTTCTTCCTCTGAAAGGGAGGAAACACGAGCGATGTTCGTATCGGGAATGGATTCAGGATCAGGATAGTGTTTTAGTACCTTTTCCATACTCTCTTCGCGAATCAAATGGAAGATCGGGTAAGGAGAACGATTGGTCAGGTTTTCGTCGTCTTCAGGCCTTGCGCCACCAAAACAGTAATCAGGATGGAAAGTCGCTACTTGGAAAATACCTTCCCAGTTTTGCTGCTTAATTAATCCTTCAACCCAATCTATGCAAAAGTTGTAGTCCCAGAAATCTTGTAGCATGTTGGGAACCACAACCAACGTGGTCTCAAGCTGTTCGGGCTCTGTGTTACTCAGCTCAATCAGCTGCAATAAAATATCTTCTAGAAGCGCTTCTTCTTGAGTCGCTTCACTAACAAAGATTTTGATTTGTTTATTACGTTGCGGCTTGGCAGCAAATGGACAAAGGTTGAGACCGATTACTACATCGTTGAGCCATTGATCGACCTGTTGAGTGATCGCTTCGATATCTGTGTTTTGTGTTGAACGCGTTGACATACGACTTTCTGGTTTTTATTAAAGTAGCGCAAGCATAGCAGAGTTGGTTATCCAAGTAACCAGAGAGGTATTACGCAAATGAGCGTACCTTAGCTACTCTTTAAACTCGCAGCGTCAGGTGTTTGGTCAGTATGCTTTCTTTCGGCAATGTGTTTCAAATACGCAATTGCAGCAAACATCGCTAGGTAGACGGCGCTTCCTCCCATAAGAACACTCGACCAACCACCATGTTGCCAACAATAAAGAAGTAAGAATCCTCCTAAGCTACCGCCTACGTAGTAGTGTACTAAGTAGAGCGCTGTCGCGGTGGCTTTGGCGCGAGTGGCGTTCTGACCGACCCAACCGTAGGCGAGGGTATGAGTAAAGAAGGCACCAAAACTTATCAGCAACAACCCAAATAGCATTGCAGTCAAGCTTTCAACCGCCGCAATCCACATCCCCGCCATGCTCACTATCGCGCCTAAGAACATACCGAGGATTGATGAATAACGTTTACTCCAGTGGCCTGCGCAACGAGAGGAGAAAGTCCCTCCCAAGTAACAAATAAAGATCAGTGAGGCCAACCCGACGGGCACATTGTGAGGTTCACTCACCAGACGGAAACCCATGACGGAGTAAAGGTTGACGAACAAAGCAAAGTTGAGTCCTCCTATCAGCATTGCGAACCACACGCGTTGGTTTTTAAAATGACCAATAAGCGCACGATTTTGATGGCGCAAGCTGCTTGATGACGGGGTGAAGTTGCGCTGTGTTGGCAATAAATAGTGAACGCCAATGACACCAAGAAGAGTGAACACCATCATAACTTCAATGGCGACATCAACACTGAAATTGTCCGCCAATAAGCCGCCGCTAATACGCCCTGCAATACCGCCTAATGAGTTAGCCGCAATGTACGTTCCAATTGCCATCGAGAAAGCGTGCTTGTCGAGCTCTTCTGCCATGTAAGCCACGGCGACTGCAGCAAAAGCGGCGAGCGCGACACCGATCAGTGCTCGACATACCACCAAAAACAGAAATGAGTCACCAAATAGCATCAAAGCGGAAAGGGTAGGAATCGAAAACAGACCAGCCATCATGACTGGCTTTCTTCCCACTGATTCTGACAACACAGCCATTGGAACGAGGCTAAAAGAGAGAGCGAGTGTTGAGGCCGCAAATAACCAGTTCACTTGCGTTTCTGAGATAGTGAAAATTTGAGCAAAAGTGGGCAGCATTGGCTGTAGTAGGTATAAATTTGAAAAAACCAAGAAGGAACCAAGCGCTAGCGAGAGCGTAATGCGTTTGTATTCCGGTGTGCCAAAACTGACCATGAATCCTGCCTAATGTGAGCAAATGGAGAGACTGTGATCAATCTATCAGTTCGTTATAAATTAAAAAAATATATTAAAAATATGGACACCATATATTTTTGATCTAATGGAATCGAAACAACTTAAACATTTTCTGGCGGTCGCTGAACATGGAAACATTACCCATGCGGCGAAAGCCCTGCATATTGCCCAGCCCGCATTAAGTATTTCTATCAAAAAGTTTGAGCAGTCTTTGGGCGTTACCCTATTTCGCCGTGATGATAAAAAAATCAGCTTAACGAAAGAGGGCGAAACGCTACATGTACATGCCAAGCGGGTGATTCAACAGTTGCACGACGCGCAGCTCGCGATTGATGAGTTGAAAGGTTTAGCGAAAGGCGAAGTAAGACTAGGGACGCCATCAATGATGGGCAGTTATTTCTTTCCACGAATTGTGATGGCGTTTAAAAGCCAATTCCCTGAGTTAAAATTGACCTTGGTCGAAGCTGGAACTCAATCGATTCGTCGTATGCTGCTCAATGGTCAACTCGATATTGGTGTGATCAGTTGTGATAATGTGCCTGATGATCTAGAAACTGACCATTTGTTTACTAGCCAAATGGTCGCAGTTGTTTCACCTGAGCATGAGTTAGCCCAGCGACACGCTCTTACTTTTGATGAGTTCTTTGAACACGATTTGGTTATGTTTCAGCATGGCTATTTTCACCGCGAATTTTTGGATCAGGTGAGTGAGGAGCATGGGTTTACCATGAAGTCATCATTCGAGACCAACTTACTGCCTTTGATTTTGAGTATTGTAAAACAAGAGTTTGCGATTACCGCGTTACTGGAATTGGTGACTCAACATGAGTCGGGCGTTGTTGGCTTACCGTTTGAACCACCAGTGACGCTGGATCTGGCACTTGCTTGGCGCAAGCAGGGGTATTTATCAATAGCAGATCGAACGTTTATCGACTTTATCAAGCGCTACGTTTAAACGCAGCGCAGATTCATCGTCCGAGCACTAGTCGCCTTTGTACATCTTCTCGAAGTTCTTTGGGTTCCAGCCAATCATTACCCGATCACCAATTTTTAAAACTGGCACTGAACGAGCACCAAGCGCATCAAGTTCTTTGCGACCGCGTTGCATCTTAGCATTGCACAAACGATAGTTAATATTTTTCGAATCCAGATAACGTTGAGCATCTTTGCAGTGAGGGCATTTGTCTTTGACGTAAAGGACGACACGTTTCATTGAGTTTCTCTCCATTATCATTGGGAGGCGAAGTTTAACGGCCTTTCACCATAAATGAAAGGCGAAAGCTAAGGTGAAACTGTCCTTTATCTCAGGTATATTGAGCGCCTTTATTTTGTCATAACAGACGTTAACTCTATGCATCCGTCACTTCGATACATTCAAGGCTACCCACAAAACATCGTAGAGCAGGTGAGCTCATTGATAGCGAGTGGCAAGTTTGTTCCTTGGTTCGAAAAGCGTTATCCCGATAGGCACCAAATCAAAAGCGAAAGGGCGCTCTATGAGTACGCCATGGCAATCAAAAATCGCTACATGAAGAAAGCCGCGCCAATCAGTAAAGTTGTCTACGATAAGAAAATTCACGCGGTAAACAATGCGCTTGGTTTGCACAGTGTAATCAGTAGAAACCATGGTGGTAAGCTTAAGTCGAAAAACGAGATTCGCATTGCCAATGTATTTAAAGATGCGCCCGAGCCACTATTAAGAATGCTGGTGGTACATGAGTTGGCACATACTCGTGAGAAAAACCACGACAAGGCGTTCTATCAGTTATGTTGCTACATGGAGCCTGAGTATCACCAACTCGAATTTGATGCTCGTTTGTTTATGATTTACCTCGATTTAAAAGCGAATTTGAATGAAGAACAATAATCACAACGCGAAGCAAGCAAAGCCAAAGGCTTCAAAGGCGGCTCAGAATACAGACGCGAATAAAGCCAAGCCGAAGCGTGTTAAAGACAAAGTTGCGCGCAAATCCTCGCAGCCTGCAGGAAAGAGCGAAGTCGAGTTCATAAAAATAGCGAAGAATGGTTTGCATGAGCGTAATGTTCATCGAGGTCGTTACGATTTTAAAAAACTCGTGGAAAGTGAACCACAGTTAAAGCCATTCGTTATCAAAAATCCGAAAGGGGAAGACTCCATAAACTTCTCTGATCCTAATGCTGTTAAAATGCTCAATAAAGCATTGCTTGCTGCGTATTATGGTATCGAGTTCTGGGACATTCCCGACACCTACCTTTGCCCACCGATTCCGGGCCGCGCTGATTACATTCACCGAGTGGCAGAACTACTTGATGGTGAAGTAAAAGGTCAGTACGCGCACCAAAAAGTGAAAGCGTTGGACATTGGCGTGGGAGCAAACTGTATTTATCCGATTGTTGGTGTAACAAAATACGGTTGGCACTATACGGGCAGCGATGTCGATCCAAAATCCATCCAATCGGCTCAAACGATCGTAGAGCACAATCGTGTTTTGACGGGAAAAATTGCACTGGTACAGCAATACAATGATGCCAATATTTATCGAGGTATCATTCAACCGAATGATCGTTATGATGTGACGACATGTAATCCGCCATTCCACCGTTCGGCGGAAGATGCCGCTATGGGCAGCCAGCGTAAAATCGATAATCTAAAAGCAAACCAGCGCAAGAAAGGGCTAAAACCTCAAACCGCACAAGTAAAGACAAGTAAACCTGCGTTGAATTTTGGCGGTCAAAACGCTGAATTGTGGTGTGAAGGCGGAGAAGCGGCGTTTATCCGAAAAATGGCGAATGAAAGCCAAGCTTTTGCCGCGCAGGTCTTGTGGTTTACAACACTTATATCCAAAAAAGACAACGTTCGCCCGATGCGTAAGCAGCTTGAAAAATTGGGTGTGAAAGCCGTTCGTGTGGTTGAAATGAGTCAAGGGCAGAAAGTGAGCCGCTTTGTAGCTTGGTCATACATGGATAAGCAACAGCGCAGAGCATGGATTGAACTCAAGTAACGTTGACCGTTTCACACTGAACAATAAAGTAGGAAGCCCGCTGATATCAGCGGGCTTCTATTTTGGGAGATCTAAAACTTAATGATGGGCTCACAATCTAGTGAACTGAGAGAGACAAAAGTATCTGTTTTGGCATAGTACAAGCCACAGGTTTCACCTCTTATCTGCAACGTATATTGGTCTGGAAGATCCGCATAGCTGCCATCCAACAGTTGATTGTTGTTCCCTTTTACTCGTCCTTTTTCAATCAACAAATGCGGTGAGGATTCAAATACGTTATTTGCGATTCTAGGTGCTGGTGTCCCTTGGATTTCTGCGATCGCGTTTTGAATCTCTATGACTGTTTCCGGAGAGTTCTTTTTACTCAATGCTTCAACGGGTTCTTGTGACATAGCTTGGCATCCTATCAAAGAAATCGAAGTGCCTAAGAAAAGCGCAACCCGAATCAGCATTCGTAAAAAGTTAGTTGATCTCAACATGAATTGCCTCTGTTCGTAGCGGAGAGCGAAGATCGCTTAACTCCGGAGATGAAATGTTACGCGGCATGGCGTTGAAACTTGAAGGGGATACTGGCGGACAGGTTCCAGTTTCCATGTAGTTTAGTGCCGCAGAAAGCATACCTTCAGATGGATCGCCTAATGGTTTTGTTAGGTCGTCATTGACCCAGCAACCTTCCACTCTATTGTCTAAGCCTAGCTCGGTATTGATTTGGCTCTTTGGAGTAGGAATAAAACCATCAGCGAAGTCGCCAAATTTTTTCTCGTTCGCCGACTTGAACTGAATAGTGTAGTACATAGTGCCGCAGTTTTGTTCTGGTGAGAACCCGTACGGTTTACCTGTGGTTGTTGAACCTATTTGGATAACCTCCACATCAATGCCGCGCAAAGCGTTGATTAGCAGTTCACTTGAGGAAGCCGTGCCTCCTGAAGTCAGCACATATACGCGCTTTTTGTTCAGTGTCGGAAGCACTTGATCCGAATATTTCTGTGCTGCCCAGTCTATTGCTAGATTCGTAAAGCGATAGATGTTATCCCCATCTTTAATGGTACGCATCACTTTGTCATTATGAATCAACTCACTGAAGACTCGGTTCTGACCAGCACCGCTTAGCATGTAGCCTACTTGCGAGGACTGAAGGACTAAGCCACCGCCGTTGTAACGTAAATCAACGACGATCTCGTCAACATTCTCTGCTGAGAGCGTACTGAACGCCTCAATAAGCGGGGCTTGAGCGCTTGGTTCAAAGGAGTTGTATTGCAGATAGCCGATCCGCATACCATTTTGTGTAATCACTTTGGCATTTTTAACTGGAGAGGTCATGACATCAGAGGCGGTAAGCGTCACGGTTTTCTCTAGACCGCCAACACTCTCAAATGTGAAGGTGTAATCTTGATTGATGTCAGGGTTAAAGAGCGTTTTATTAATAAAATCAATGTCGGACTGACTACCGGTGTTAACCACATCAATATTATTGATTTTCAGAAGCTTATCACCACGAGCAATGCCGCTTCTATCAGCTGGCGAGGCTTCTTCAGTGTAGGAAATACGAACGTCTCGAGGTTGTACGCCACGTAGGAATGCCCAGTTAAAACCAAATCCAGCAACTAAACCGGATTGCGATGATTTCATATCATCCTCATAAGGGACGGTAAAATGGAAGCGATCTTTTGGTTTACCCGTCGCGGTAGTAGCAGAGGTGACCAGCGTATTGAAGTAATCAGTAACAGTTTTGTAGTTTGCTGGATTATTATCAGGAACCTCGTCATACCATAGATACGTTTCGTTAGTAAAAGCTCTTAAAAAGAGTTTTTCGTGTAATGCAGAGCCCAATTTATCTGGATAGGCGGCATAGTTGTCATATGGGTCCAGTCCGACGCGGGGCGTTTCACATTGGTTGATAAACGTTTTCGACGGTTGGCTAAAATCATGAACTTTCCACGTTGGACCGTTTGCACTGCTAGTGGACGGAGTAGGTGATGAGCTATCACCGCCACCACCGCCACAGCCTTGTAATAATGCGAGAGTGACTGCCGTTGCTAAAGAATACTTAAATTTCACTTTTCTATGTCCTTATAAATAATAGAATTATAATTATGTGTTTTGCTTTTGTTTTTATTAGCTAGGTGAATGTATTAATTTAATTTGTTCGTCTGCAAATTTATAGTTAAATAGTGTGAGGTAAATAACGTAAAAAAGTTGTCTTTTATACTTAAGCTAAATTAGTCATTACTTAAGTTTTCTGTCTATTTCAAAAGAGCTAACAAGACAATTAATAAGTGTGAAATTAAGACAAGTTCTTAGTTGACTAAGCGACGCTTGCTAAATAAAAAATCAGAATTAGATTCAGGAAACGCTTTGAATCAATAGTTTGGTAGGGATATATGATGTTATTTCGGGGGTGTTTGATTTATTTATCTGATGCTTTAACTTAATTTAGTGAGTTGAGCGACGTGCTTTAATAAGCTTCCGTCAATGTTAGGTAAATCATCAGCGAAAAATATCTGAGCACCGGGAGTGCAGCGCATTAATATATTTGTTAGTTCACCTTCATTGTTGGAAGTGTTAACTGCGTTAAGTTTCGCTAATTTATTACAAAGCTCGTCCTCTATTTGCACTTTCTGCTCTTCGGTGAGCCTAATGCGACCTATACATACGCCTGGGTTGATATCATGAGAAAGCGAATCTTGTTGAAATCGCTCTTTGAATAAGGTGTCTAATGCCGTACCTTCTTCCATAATAAATCGACGACCAGAACGGTAAAACAAGCCGTCTCCGAAGTTTTCGACATATCCTAGAATTTCCGCGATACGCAAATAGAATCGTAAGCTTGTATCAGAAAGTCCGTAAGTTTGGGCTATCTCTTGCGGTTTAATATCACGAGAAGTCAGCATATAAATAAAATCAAGTAAATAAGGATGCTCAACGAAAAGGGCGCTCTCTTCATCTGTTAGCATTTGCTCGTTTTGGTGCTGAAGCTCGTTGGCTAAGGTTGCGAGTTCGATGAGATCGGTATTCAGGTAGTTCAGATAAATAAGTACTTTATCCAAACCTAAAGCTGGATTATGTAGGTGGCGTTTAATACTAGATAAAGGGATGCCACTTTTCTCTGACAAGGAATTGTAGCAAAGCCCTTCTTCTTTAATCTTTTGTCGTAGCGCTGCAAGTAAAAACTTTGGTCCAACATTCATCCTTGAATATCACCTTATTCGTTATTCCGTTTACTGGCTGATATTTTGCCTTTCAAGCAGCAGGTTTCGAATCGCTGTGCCTGCTTCTAGAATGTGCTTTTTCAGTAGGTACTTGGCGCCTTCGATATCGCGATTTTGGCACATTTCAAACAAGCTTAAGTGCTCTTCTTCTGCCTTTTTAATGCCTGTAGTAAACAATAGCTGCATGCGTATGTATCGGTCACACTTTGTGTTCAGGTTGTAAATGACGTCCATAGTTTCAGGCATGTTGGCTGGCGCATATAGGGCTTTGTGGAACTCGTAGTTGTAGTTGCTCCATTCTTCTACTTCGTCGCCACTGTTCACTACTGACTCGAAACGTTCGCGAACTTCGCGCGCGCGTTCAAGGTCAGCGTCTGTCATATTTTGAATCGCGCGCTCTAAAATGTGGCATTCCACGACAGCGCGCAGTTCAAATAGCTCATTGATTTTCTCTGGAGATAGCTCAGTGACCGTCGCACCTTTGTGAGGTTCAAAGCTAACGAGTCCTTGTGCTTCCAATTGAACTAACGCTTCACGCACAGGAATTCGGCTAACATTAAACTCTTTTGCTAACGCATCTTGACGTAAAGGTTGACCAGTTTTTAACTCGCCCTTCAAGATCTGAGTTCGAATTGCTTCCTCAACGAGCTGAGTACGCGTTTTAAAAACAGGTTTCTGTGACATTGAAGTCTCCCGTGAAATTAATATTGTATCCAATCCATTTTACTTTAGTAGTTTATTGTTTTTCTGGCACAAACCAACTAGGAAAGAAGGTTTTGAGAAGTAGAGTGAAATAAAAGGCATCAGTTGATGCCTTTTTGAGCCATTTGGTGATTTTATTGGGACACACTGCCATCTATGGCGCGTTGAATACCCAGTGGATTCGACGCTTTTAATGAATCCGGCAATAAAGATTCTGGCAAAGCTTGATAAGCGACGGGACGCAACCAACGATGAATAGCCTCTGCCCCGACAGATGTTGAGGCAGAATTGGTTGAAGCCGGATAGGGTCCACCATGAACCATAGCGTAACCAACCTCGACGCCAGTTGGCCAACCGTTGAATACAAGGCGTCCGGCGATTTCTTCCAAACTTGGAAGCAGTTGCTTGGCTTGTTCTTCGTCTTCAGCGGTAGCGTGAAGGGTTGCGGTGAGCGAGCCAGTCAGTGAATCACTCAGTTTCAACATGTCATCGAAATCTTCACAGATTACGATCAACGATTGAGGACCGAATATTTCTTCTTCCCATTGCGGGTTTTTACGCCAGTTTTTACTGTCCGTCACGAACAGTGCTGGTGCGACATTGGTCACTTCTGCTTGTTCAGAACGAGTGACGTTAATGCCTGTTTCGGAAGCTCGCTTATCCACTTCGGATTCATACGTTTCTCGGATTCCTTGCGTTAGCAAAGTGGCCGTTGATTGTTGTTGAATTAACCCTTGAGCGATTTCGATAAAGGCTTGCGTTTCTGGGCTATTCAAGACAAATACAACGCCTGGTTTTGTACAAAATTGTCCACAGCCCAAAGTCATAGAAGCCACAAACTCTTCAGCCAATGAGGCGTTTGCTCGTATGGCTGAAGGGAGAATAAATGTTGGATTAATCGCCCCTAGTTCACCATAGAAGGGGATTGGCTCTGGTCTTTGCTGAGCTAGATTGAACAGCGCACGGCCACCACCGACGGAACCTGTAAACCCAACCCCTTTAATTTTTGGATGGGTAACGAGTGCTTGGCCAAGTGCGCGTTTGTTGCCTTGCAATAGCGTGAAGATGGCTTGCGGTAAGCACTCTTTCTCAAGTGCAGCCTCAATACACTCGGCAACAAGTTGACTGGTGCCAGGGTGGGCGGTATGGCCTTTTACAATCACAGGACAGCCAGCTGCCAGTGCCGAAGCCGTATCACCACCTGCCGTAGAAAATGCGAGCGGAAAATTAGACGCACCAAACACGGCGACAGGGCCAATTGCGATTTGCTGACGACGAATATCTGGTTTCGGCAGTGGTTGACGGTCTGGGTTTGGCGTATCGAAAATTGCTTGATGGTGATTACCCGAGCTCACAACCTCGGCAAATAGTCGTAATTGGCTCGCTGTACGTCCTATTTCACCGCTTAAACGTGCTTCGGGAAGGGCAGTTTCTAAATGAGCACGAGCAACGATTTCTTCACTCTTCACTTCCAATTCAGAGGCGATAGAGCAAAGTAAGCTCGCTCGCTTTGCATTGCTTAGTTGGCGAAACTCACGCGCAACGTTTTGGGCGGCTGAGGCGGCTTGATTAACTTCTTGCTCTCCATGTACCGGAAACGCAATAGGTAGAGGCTCACCAGTAAAGGCGTTGACTGCGTAAAAAGTGGTTGGTTCTTGTGGGTTCATCATTCTTCCTTACTATCCTTATTACTTCACTTCAAATCCGTACGCATATGGGTCTTCATCGTCTACCCATATTGTGTTGTGACCGTATACTTGTGCCCATCCTTCAATACTTGGCAAAATAGCGGCTTTGCCATTCACTTCGGTAATGCCTTCTATACGTCCTTGAAATAGGCTGCCGATGATACTTTCGTGAATAAAGTCTTCTCCTTGATTGAGTTTGCCTCTTGCATGCCATTGCGCCATGCGTGCACTAGTACCCGTACCACATGGCGAGCGATCCAACGCTTTGTCGCCGTAAAACACAGCATTTCGAGCGGTGGCGTTTTCTTGAGTGGGCTCTCCGGTCCATAGCACGTGAGAAACACCGCATACTGTTGGATCTTCTGGATGTACGCACTCAACCGCTCGAGATACCGCTTCGCGAACTTTTGGTGAAAGCATCAAAATTTCATCTGGAGAGTAGTGTTCAAGTCCGGCATAGTTTTCTTGAGGATCGACGATTACGTAATAGTTTCCGCCATAAGCAACATCGACAGTGAGCTCACCTAAGCCCTCTATGTCCACGGTTACGTCTTGGTGGGCAAGGTAAGCTGGTACGTTAAATATCCTCACTGACGTGACCTTGTCACCTTTTGTTTGGTAGTGCACTTCGATTTGTCCTGCTGGGACATCAAGTATCAAACGGCCTTCTTTTTTGGGAGTGATAAGGCGATTCTCGATAGCGGTAGTGACGGTTCCAATGGTGCCGTGGCCACACATTGGTAAGCAGCCACTGGTTTCAATAAACAGAATTGAAGCGTCTGCGTTATCGCTGCAAGGAGGCAAGACAACTGACCCCGACATTATTGAGTGTCCGCGAGGCTCAAACATGAGTGCCTGACGAATCCAATCATAATGCTCAAGAAAGTATTGGCGCTTTTCGCTCATGGTATTGCCTTCGAGTGGAGGCACACCGCCTGCGACCAGCCTAACTGGGTTGCCGCAGGTGTGGGCATCAATACAGAAAAAAGTTCCTTGTCTCATTTTTCGCTCCTTGCTGAAAAAATGGTTGAATTAAACAATGGTGATGTTAACGTAATGTAAAATATATTGTATACAATCTACGTTTTCAAGTGTGACTCGGAGCATATTTATGTTGGTCAAGGATGAAACCAAAAAGGAAAGGATCGCCGTGATAGGTGCGGGGATTATTGGCTTATCAATTGGATTGAAGTTGCAGCAGCAAGGTTATCAAGTCACGATTTTTGATCCCAATGGCGTGGGGAATGGATGCTCTAAGGGAAATGCAGGTCATATCGCGACTGAGCAAATCTTCCCTCTTGCAACGCCAGCGCTGCTTCCACAATTACCTAAAATGCTGCTAGATTCCAAAAGTCCGGTTTCGATCCGTTGGCAAGATATTCCAAACACAATCGGGTGGATGATTCGTTTCCTATTACAAACAAAGCCATCAGCCGCGGAGCAGGCAAAAAACGCGATTAAGAGTCTTAACGAGCGGTCAGTGGCAAGTTGGCGTGGCGTGCTTGATTCAATCGGAAAGGCACATCTAATAAAAATGAATGGTTCATTGCTCACTTTTGAAAACGAGAAACTGTTTCAGAATTATCAAAGCACGCTTAACTCACTGGCTAAAAACGGTGTGGCGTATCAAGTTTGGACACAAGAGGCGATTCGAGAGCGGATACCTGATCTCAGCCATAAGGTTCGTGTCGGCGTCTTTTTTCCCGATACAGGTCATACGCTAGACCCTTATCAGCTCTGTGTTGAGCTAAGTGAAGCTTTTGAAGTTATTGGCGGTAAGGTTTTACAAAAAGATGTATCTGCGTTGGCGAAAAATGGCGAGGTGCTGGTTGAGTCTCAAACGTATTCATTTGACCGAATCATTGTTGCCGCTGGTGTACATTCTAAGCCTTTGATACGGCAGCTAACCGGAGTCAAAGTGCCTATTCAAGCCGAGCGTGGTTATCACCTAATGGTGGATGACAAGCGTGATGTACTGCCATTTCCTATTAGCTCTGCCGATAGAAAATTCATCATGACTCCGATGTCTGGTGGGCTACGCTTGGCAGGCACTGTTGAGTATGCCGATGTAGAATCACCACCCAATATGAAACGTTCAGAAATGCTTTTTCAGTTAGGTGATGAGATGTTTGAATCGGGGTTACATCCACTCAGGCAAGGAGAAAAGTGGATGGGTAATCGGCCTTCAACAGTCGACTCGTTACCGGTTATTGATAGCATTTGGGATGGAAATGTATTACTGGCATTTGGCCACCAACACCTTGGATTAACTCAAGCGGCGATTACGGCAGATCTCCTTTTAGAGCTTATCGAAGGAAAGCCGACATCGATTGATCTATCACCTTTTTCATTACAACGATTCGCCTGAAAAATTTAATATTAAATATTGTATAAAATATATTAAATGCCAATGTTAACTTAATTTTAACAAAAATGGTGTCCAACAGCCGTACTCGGATGCCTCCAGAAAAACAACCAAAAGGAGTAAAACATGTCACGAATGACCAAAGCACCATTGGCGCTGTTGATTTCAGGAATGCTGTTGGGGGCCTCTGCTTATGCTGAAGACAAATTGACGGTCGTATCTTGGGGTGGTGCATTCACCAAGAGCCAAGTGGAGGCATATCATAAGCCTTTCATTAAAAAAACAGGTGTTGAGATCGTATCCGAGGATTTCAGCGGCGGATTAGCTGAAATTAAAGCACAGGTGGAAGCGAACAACGTGCGCTGGGATTTGGTTTCTCTCGACAAGCCAGACATTGTTCGTGGTTGCGCCGAAGGGTTACTAGAACCAGTGAACCCAAGTATTTTGCCTCCGGGCGCAGATGGAACACCAGCACAAGAGGATTTTATTGATGGTGCGATTCACGAGTGCGCAATCAATACCATCGTAGTGTCCACTGTATTAGCGGTGAACGAAGAAGCGTTTAAAGGTAAGGCTTTGCCTAGCAAGTTGACCGATCTTTTTGACCTAAAAACTTTTCCAGGTCGACGTGCATTGCAAAAACAACCTCAGGGTAATCTTGAGTGGGCACTATTGGCTGATGGTGTAAAGCCAGAAGAGGTCTACAGCCTGCTCGAAACCGAAGCGGGGCGTGAGCGTGCTTTTGCTAAGTTGGATACGATCAAATCAGAAGTGCTGTGGTGGACAACAGGTGCCCAGCCACCTCAAATGCTTGCAGACAAAGAAGTGGTGATCGCCTCGGCGTTTAACGGCCGAATCCACAATGCCCGTAAAGATGAAGGTCAACCATTTCGGATTATATGGGACCGTCAAATGGGTTACATGAATGGATGGGCGATACCTAAAGGGAGTGAGAACACAAAGCTTGCATTGGACTTCATTGCTTTTTCTTCAGGAACAAAACCATTAGCTGATCAAGCTAAGTACGTTGCCTATGGGCCTACGCGTAAGTCGTCTTCGGCGGAGGTGAACCCAGACATTTTAGCGAACCTTCCTACCGCACCTCAAAACTTCCAAACCGCCTTCCTGATTAACGATGAATGGTGGTCAGACTACGCGGATGAACTCAATGAAGAGTTCAATACCTGGCTGCTTAACTAGGCATTAATTTTTGTATGGGGCCGAGTTTTCATCCATAAGCGAGGTTCCGTACTTTTCCTCAACTGTATTTATGTTTTCGGAGAAATGATGAAAGTCATCGAAGCACAGCAAGTCGCGCAATGTTTAACAATGAAGTCTCTTATTGAAACGATGCGTGAAATGTACTCGCGGCCAGCAACAATACCTCAACGCCGAGTCATGCCCTTAGAAGAGGGAGAATACGAGGCGTTTGCGCTACTTCCAGCTTGGAACCAGGAGTTGATTGCGGTGAAAGCCTTTACGTATTTCCCGCATAATCCCGAGCAAGGCAAAGATACGCTTGCATCTAAGCTGCTTGTTTTCAGACGAAACGATGGTGAGCCGCTCGCACTCGTGGACGGTAAAGTTTTAACGTTTTGGCGCACCGCCGCAGCTTCTGCGTTGGCAGCGGACTATTTGGCGCGTCCCGATGCTGATCGTCTGTTGATCTGCGGAACGGGCAATCTTGCGCCTTATTTTGCGTGGGCATACGCTGCGGTTCGCCCACTTAAGCAGGTTTATATTTGGGGGCGTAACTCAGATAAAGCCGAGGCGACGGTAGATGCCATTGTGTCATCTTCAGAGTATCAGTCGCTTCCTGATGAGCGTCGGTTCCGTGTTTCAGTCGTAGAAAAAGTGGACCACGTTATCAAACATGTTGACATCATCAGCTGTATTACTGCATCAGCAGAGCCTTTGTTTAATGGCGCAGACGTGCAGCAGGGCACCCATATTGATTTGGTCGGTAATCATGACTTGGACAAGCGTGAATGCGACTCCGAAGCAGTGCAACGAGCACAGGTGTATGTTGATAGCCGTATTAATGTATTAGCCGAAGCGGGCGATCTTCTCATTCCAATTCAAGAGGGCGTGTTCACTTCAGACGATATCAAAGGGGAATTACCGCAGCTTTGCGTCCAACAAATCTCAGGACGTCAAAACGATGAGGTCATTACTTTATACAAATCAGTTGGCAGTGCTTTGGCTGATTTGGCCGCTGTAAAGGCGGTGTTGTTAGAAAATGGCATAGATAGCCATGTCTGAGCATTTTCGCTCGTTCATTTAAATTGCATACAATATACATATAAGGAAAGTAGTTCATGAAAATTGATTGGAAAGGTGTTTATCCGGCGGTCAGTACGCAATTTCGTCAAGATCAGTCAATCGACTTAGACGCAACGCAAACCGTTATAGATAACCAAATTAAAGATGGTGTGAATGGTATTATCTGCCTGGGTACCGTCGGTGAGAACTGCGCGTTGTACCCGGAGGAGAAACGCCAGGTCTTGCAAGCGGCAAAAGAAGTCGTAAATGGTCGTGTGCCTTTGATTGCTGGTACAGCAGAGTCTATTACCACAGCAGCTGTTGATTACATGCAGGATGCGTACAAAATTGGTATCGATGGTTGTATGGTGATGCCTGCCATGGTTTACCGCACGTCTGAGAGCGAAACGTTCGAATATTACCGCACACTAGCAGAAGCAACGCCAGAAATGCCAATCATGATTTACAACAACCCGGTTGCTTATGGTGTCGATGTAAACCTCGACATCATGGCGAAACTGGCTGAGTTTGAAAGTATTGTAGCTATCAAAGAGTCGACCACTGATACTCGTCGTATCACCGAGCTTTACAATAAATTTGATGACCGCTTTACCGTGTTCAGTGGTGTTGATGACATCGCTCTTGAATCATTGATGCTAGGTGCGACCGGCTGGATTTCTGGTTTAACCAACGCATTCCCAGAAGAGTCCGTTGCGATTTATAAACTGGCAAGCCAAGGTCGTTATGCTGAAGCGTTAGAGATCTACCGTTGGTTCTTACCCCTACTGCGTTTAGACACCATTCCTACGCTGGTTCAGTGCATAAAATTGGCCGAGCAAGTCTGCGGACGTGGCTCTGAACAAGTTCGTGCGCCACGCCAACTCTTACAAGGTGAAGAGCGTCAACAAGTCATTCAAATGGTTGAACATGCGTTAGAAACCCGCTTAGACCTATCCAAATACAATCTGTAATTGTGCTGTTTAGTAGAGCGTTAACTGACGCTCTACTCATTCGTAATATTCAAAAAATGAGAAGAGGGAAGTCATGAGCACGGAAAACAAGGACTATGTCAGCTTTCAACACGTTAAGAAAACCTACGATGGCACGAATTTGGTGGTGAAAGACTTCAACTTAGATATTGCTCCTGGAGAGTTCGTTACTATGTTGGGGCCGTCAGGATCGGGCAAGACCACTTGCTTGATGATGCTAGCAGGCTTTGAAACTGCGACCGGTGGAGACATTTATATCGATGGCGTTCCTGTCAATCATCTCGCGCCGCACAAGCGCGATATTGGTATGGTGTTTCAAAACTATGCGTTGTTCCCACATATGACCATTGCTGAGAATCTTGCGTTTCCTTTAAAGGTGCGAAAACTCGACAGTGACACGATTCAAAGCAAAGTTCAGAGTGTATTAGAAATGGTCGAGCTTGAGCATGTTGCGACTCGATACCCGAAGCAGTTATCAGGTGGTCAACAACAGCGTGTTGCGTTAGCGCGAGCATTAGTGTTTGAGCCTAAACTCGTGTTGATGGATGAACCACTAGGCGCGTTAGATAAGCAGCTGCGTGAGCAAATGCAGATGGAAATTAAACATTTGCATGAAAAGCTTGGCATTACCATTTTGTATGTGACGCACGATCAAGACGAAGCTCTCACTATGTCCGACCGTATTGCGGTTTTTAATCACGGCGAAGTGCAACAACTCGCGACACCAACCGAGCTTTATGAATCTCCGAGTAATACGTTTGTTGCGCAGTTTATCGGAGAAAACAACCAACTCTCAGGTTTAGTCAAAGAGTGGAACGGAAAGTATTGCCAAGTGCTCGTTGGGAAAGAGTTATTTACTGCGAAACCTGTCAGAGTCTCTGAGCAAGGGCAGAGAACAACACTTTCCATTCGACCAGAAAAGATTGTTATTCAACCAGAGAAAGCGTCTTGTGAGAACCAAGTCTCGGGCGTCCTACGAGAATTGATTTATCACGGTGATCATTATCGTCTGGTCGTCGAAGTAGAGAGCGTTGGTCACTTCATCGTTAAAGTACCTAACGATAATCGTAAACACTTGCAGTTAACGCCTGGCTCAATTTGTCGTATTGGTTGGCAAAGTGACGATTGCCATGCTCTTGATGGGACACAAACTCAAAGTAGCGAGGTAGCAGCATGAGTCGAGAGCTAACCGCATTAGATTCTGTATTGGAGATCGAACGCCAAGTTCATGAGCAAGAAACCAATCTGAAAGCGCAGTTGCAAAAGGCGGAGCGCCGAAAAAAGCTTCGCTCCATTATGCTCACAACGCCATTGGTGTGTTTTATTCTGCTTACGTTTGCTTTTCCTATCCTCGACATGCTTTATCGAAGCGTGGATAACCGAGAAATATCCCTTTCACTACCACAAACTATTCAAGCCTTAGAAAGTTGGGATTATCAAGGTCAGCCTCATCAAGAAGTCATTGAGGCATTCTCTGTTGAAGTACTTGCGCTTTATCAAAGCAAAGAGCTACCGAAAATAGCCAACCGGATGAATATTGAAGAGTCTGGTATGCGCAGTTTACTCATGAAAACCGGCAGAAAGTTGTCTCGGTTGACGTCGCTGCCGATCTCGGTGACACAGCTGGATAAGCGTTGGGCTAATCCTAAATATTGGGCGGCGTTTAAGAATCTTAGTGGCGCATTAACATTCAGTCATTATCTTGCAGCGCTAGACTTGCAAGTGAATGAGTTTGGAGACATTGAGCCCCAACCAGAAAAACGCCAAATATACGTCGACCTTTTCTTTAAAACTTTTTGGATCTCTATTTCAATCACCTTAATTTGTTTGGTGATGGCGTACCCCGTTGCTTACCTGCTTGCCAATTTACCTGATAAGCGCGCGAACTTACTTTTAATTATTGTGCTGCTGCCATTTTGGACATCATTATTAGTCAGAACCACGTCTTGGATTGTTCTGCTGCAAAACCAAGGGGTCATTAATGATCTCCTTATTTGGTCGGGTTTTACTTCTGAGCGAATTCAGATGATTCACAATACCTTCGGAACGGTGGTGTCTATGGTTCACATTCTGTTGCCGTTTATGATCCTGCCTCTGTATAGCGTAATGAAAGGAATTAGCCCAACTTATTTCCGTGCCGCTCGTTCTCTAGGCGCGACGCCTTTCATTGCGTTCATCAAAGTTTATATGCCGCTTACGTTACCGGGGATAGGTGCGGGGGCTTTGCTTACTTTCATTCTTTCTATTGGTTTCTACATTACGCCCGCTTTGGTTGGTGGAAGAAGCGGACAGATGATCTCCAATATGATTGCCTATCATATGCAGACATCACTGAACTGGGGGATGGCTGGCGCATTGGGTGGACTGCTTTTGTTCGTTGTACTGGTTCTGTTTTATATGTTCAACCGTGTGGTTGGCATTAACAACCTTAAGGTAGGGGGATAACCATGGCATTACCAAACTATGCATCAAAAGTAGAGCGAGTTGCTTACGCAGGTTACTTAGCTTTTTGTGGGGTGGTGCTGTTCTTTTTAATCGCTCCAATTCTGACCATCATCCCGTTATCGTTTAATGCAACGCCTTACTTTACTTTTACCGAGGGGATGTTAAACCTTGATTCGGAAGCGTATTCTACTCGCTGGTATCAAGAAATGTTTACTAGTGAACAGTGGCTGTTGGCGCTGAAAAACAGCACGTTTATTGCTTTTATGGCGACACTCGTTGCAACAGGGCTAGGAACTCTGGCGGCGTTGGGTTTAGCCAGTAGTAATTTGCCTTTTCGCAATACGATTATGGCGCTGTTGATCTCACCCATGATCGTACCAGTCATTATCTCTGCTGCTGCGATGTACTTTTTCTACACGCGCCTTGGCTTGTCACAAACTTATCTAGGCGTCATTTTGGCACACGCTGCTTTAGGTACGCCTTTTGTCGTCATTACCGTTACTGCGACGTTAAGCGGCTTTGACCATAGCTTGGTAAAAGCGGCGGCTAGCTTAGGAGCAAACCCTGTTTATACTTTCAGACACATTACCTTTCCGCTGATTCGTCCGGGGATGATTTCTGGCGGCTTGTTTGCCTTTGGCACATCGTTTGATGAGGTTGTGGTGGCGTTATTCCTGACTGGGGCAGAACAAAAAACCGTTCCTAGGCAGATGTGGTCAGGAATTCGAGAGCAAATCAGTCCGACTATATTGGCGGTCGCTACGTTGCTGATTTTTATGTCGGTGTGTTTGCTCGTGACTTTAGAAGTTCTACGTAGGCGTAATGTACGCATTCGAGGCATTCAAGAATAACCAAACTTTTCTTTGTTGCTCGCTACGCACTTTTGTTTAGGTGCTCCTCAATTTTTGACCAAATGCGCCTCATTGTAGGCGCTTGTCTTTTGTGTTTATCATCAGCGATGACTGACATGTCACTCCTGTAGATTAATGCCAGCCTGCTCGAAACGTGCCAAAGGCGACTTGTTTGATCGCTGATACCAACTAGCTGGCATGTTTGGTTTAAGTCGGGCTTTCTCTTCCTTGCTAATCACAACATAGTGCAAAAACGCATTAAGTGTGGTTACCATCACGTTAAACGTCATTTCCCCATCTTTGCTGATGGATTTCAATAACCCAACGACGGTTTCCTCAGAGACTAACGGTTCAACCACCGCCTTTTTTCGCTCTTTTATTGATGTTGAAGCGGGCAGTCTTGCACGTGCCGTCTCCCAACAAACTTTGTTGGTTTTACTGACAAGGTTGTGCTTGTAGCAGTAGTAACTGAATAAAAAGCGTGGCAGGTTTTGCCAGCGTTCGGCTTGGACTTCTAACCAAAGATGTTGTAGCTCAATATCAGCGTCGGTCATAGGAGTTGTTTAGCAAAAAGAAAAGAAACCATTTTATCGCTTTTGTGAGGAGCAATAAAAGATATTTGAATGGAAAGATAAACAACTAGTTGATCAATATTACTAAAGCAAATCGATTTCTGGCAAGCTCGTGCAACGGCAACTCGAGTACCAAAAACTGACACCGTCACGTTCAGTTGTTAACAAAATGTTTCATCTTGTCTTGCGAGTAGATTATATGGAGATGCTCTTGCAGTAATAAGGGCAGTGGCGATGCAAAAGACGTAATGCATTTAAGGAAAACTCAATATAGAAGAAATTAGATGGAACTGAAGACTTTGAGTGTCGCGATTGCGACAACATTAACCAGCACTGGCGTATTTGCGTTAAGCGAGCCAGTTTCTCAAGTTACAGAGCAACATGCACATTCGGCTCATACACACGGTGTTGAATCCAATCGAGTTGAATACCAACCAACCGCAACTCTCCCTATTCAGCCCTCCAAGGCAACTCGAGTACAGTCACTTGAAAGCCTTGATGAGTCGAGCACTGCTTGTGATTTGGAAGCATTGGTTACCGAAAGCAGTAACCAATTGATCAGCGAAATTTTAAGTCAGGGCGCGACGTGCGTGAACCAGTTATTCTCTGCTGAAAGTCGGATTCAGGAGTCGGTATTTAGCTCCGATCATATGTACAACATTGCGAAGCGCACTACGACATTGGCGAAGGGGTATACAGGTGGCGGGAGCGATGAACTCGAAACGTTTTTCTTATACTTGCGCGCGGGTTATTACGCCGAGTTTTACAATGACAACATCTCATTTATTGAATGGGTTACCCCAGCGGTGAAAGAATCCGTGGATGCGTTTGTTAATAACGCAAACTTCTATGAGAACAGCGACCGTCACGGCAAAGTGCTTAGTGAAGTCATCATCACTATGGATAGTGCGGGCTTGCAGCACGCGTACTTACCGCAAGTGACCCAGTGGCTTACACGTTGGAATGATCAATACGCCCAGCACTGGTATATGCGCAATGCAGTTAACGGTGTTTTCACTATTTTGTTTGGTGGGCAGTGGAACGAGCAATTTGTGCAAATAATTGGCAACCAAACGGACCTTGCCAAAGCTTTAGGCGATTTTGCTCTGAGGGCATCATCAATCGGTGCTGAAGATGAGTTCATGGCCGCGAATGCGGGGCGAGAGCTCGGGCGTTTGACCAAGTATACGGGTAACGCGAGTTCTGTTGTGAAGAGTCAGCTGAGTCGAATCTTTGAACAGTATGAAATGTATGGTCGGGGTGACGCGGTTTGGCTTGCGGCGGCGGACACTGCCTCATATTACGCAGATTGTAGTGAGTTCGGAATTTGTAATTTCGAAACTGAGCTAAAAGGCTTAGTGCTATCGCAAACTTATACTTGTAGTCCAACAATTCGAATATTGTCCCAGAATATGACGCAAGAGCAACACGCGGCCGCATGTTCTAAAATGGGTTACGAAGAGGGTTACTTTCATCAGTCATTAGAAACTGGTGAACAGCCAGTAAAAGATGACCACAATACTCAGCTCCAAGTCAATATCTTCGATTCAAGCACCGATTATGGTAAGTACGCAGGGCCAATTTTCGATATTAGTACTGACAATGGCGGTATGTACTTGGAAGGCGATCCTTCCCAGCCGGGGAATATTCCCAACTTTATTGCTTATGAAGCCTCTTATGCGAACGCGGATCACTTTGTCTGGAACTTAGAGCACGAATACGTGCATTACTTAGATGGTCGATTTGATCTCTATGGAGGGTTTAGTCATCCAACTGAAAAAATAGTGTGGTGGAGTGAAGGCATTGCAGAGTATGTCGCTCAAGAAAATGACAACCAAGCAGCACTTGAGACGATTTTAGACGGCTCGACATATACCTTAAGTGAGATTTTCGAGACTACTTATGATGGGTTTGATGTCGATCGAATTTATCGTTGGGGGTACTTAGCTGTACGTTTTATGTTTGAAAATCATAAAGATGACGTAAACCAAATGCTGGTGGAAACACGCCAAGGGAATTGGAGCAATTACAAAGCAACGATCACCCAATGGGCGAATTTATATCAAAGTGAGTTTGAGCAGTGGCAGCAAGCCCTTGTCTCAAATGGTGCACCTAATGCAGTCATAACCGCAAACAACAAGGGGAAAGTCGGTGAAAGCATTACATTTAGCAGTGAAAACAGTACAGACCCAAACGGGAAGATCGTCAGCGTCTTATGGGACTTCGGTGATGGCTCGACAAGTACACAAACCAAGCCGACGCACCAATATGGGAGTGAAGGGGAGTATTCGGTCAGTCTAAGTGTGACAGACAGTGAAGGCTTGACGGCAACCGCCACTCATAGTGTTGTTATCTCAACGTTGGGCGGTAATGACACATTGCCACAAGACTGCGCGGTGCAAAGTAAAGTAAGCGGTGGGCGCCTAACAGCAGGAGAGCCTGTTTGCTTGGCAAATCAACAAACCATTTGGCTGAGCGTGCCAGCGGTGAATGAGAGCTCAAATCTGGCGATAACGACGGGGAACGGTATGGGCAACCTAAAGCTTGAATACAGTAACTCTGGTTGGCCGGATGGTGCTAATCTTCACGGGTGGTCAGATAATATTGGTAATGGAGAGTGTATTACGTTGTCAAATCAGAGTAACTACTGGGGCTACGTTAAAGTCTCTGGTGACTTTGAGAATGCCGCCATCGTGGTTGATTTTGATGCTCAGAAGTGTCGTCAGTAGGGCATTTTAACTGCATCATTTTAATTTAATTGATCGCCTCGCTAACATTGCGGGGCGTTTTTGTTTTTCACGCCGTTATCTCTATAAAAAAACCAGCCCGAAGGCTGGCAAACAAGGAGTTTGAGATGAAAATGAAAACGTTATAAAGCTTGCTGATATCCTATTTCTCAATAAGTTGGGTTGTGCGTTGAAGCCAGTTTTTATCTTGCGTATCAAGAAAAGGGCTAAGTGCTTGATAGACTCGTGAATGGTAATGATTGAGCCAGTCTAGCTCTGCTTGATCTAGCATTGATAAATCAAGGGCGTTGGTCGCAATTGGAGCAAGAGTGATGGTCTCAAAACCGTAAAACGTGCCGAACTCATTTTGTTCTACTTCTACAACTTTAAGAATGTTCTCTATTCTTACCCCGTACTCACCTTCGCGATAAACGCCTGGCTCATTAGTAATGACCATACCCGGTTTTAGTTCAACCTCGTGGTGGCTTTGCGAGAAATTTTGTGGGCCTTCGTGAACATTCAAGCAAACGCCCACGCCGTGTCCAGTGCCGCACTTGTAATCAATACCATGTTGCCATAAGACGCCACGCGCCATGATATCAAGATTGGCACCCGTAGAGCCTTTCATGAATCGAGTCTGAGTCAGTCGGATGACCGCTTTGAGCACCAAGGTATAATCTTTGCGCTGCTTAATGGTCGGTGACCCGAAGTGGAAAGTACGGGTGATGTCTGTTGTCCCGCCAAGGTATTGGCCACCAGAATCGACGAGAAAGAAGTTGCTTTCATTGACTGCCGCATTGCTTTCTTCATCGGCGGCATAATGCATTTTTGCCCCGTGAGCTGCGAAGCCTGCGATAGTGCGGAAACTGTCACTCACATAATGTCGGGTTTGACGGCGATAGTGATTCAGTTGTGCCTCAGCAGACAATTCTGTAACGAGTCCGCTTGGAACTTGCTCTTCGAGCCAGTTCATAAACCTTACGATTGCCACACCATCATCTGTTAATGCCTGTTCTAGGCTAGTTAGCTCGGTCGCATTTTTTATGGCCTTCATTGCCGTTACAGGGCAAGCCATTGGCTTTAGATTCACATTCCCTTCAATCGAACTCACCAATAAGCTGTCTGTGTGGGTCGGGTTAAAAGCGAGCGATAATCCCTCACATTGCTGATTCAAATACTGACTTACGTAGTTGTAATGGCGAATGTGTACACTCTGATCGGTCAGCGCTCTTTCAACGTCTTGAGGCAGTTTGGCTTTATCAATAAACAGTGTCGCAAGTGATTGCTCTACGACTAGATAGGCTTCAGAAACTGGGCAGTAATTCGTATCACCACCTCGAATATTCATTGTCCACATGACATCATCTAGCGTTGACACTAATAAGCTATCTACTTGGTTCTCGGTTAACCAAGAACGGATTCTCGCTAACTTATTTTCAGTGTCAACGCCAGCAAAAGCGGTGGGGTGCTCGAATACGGGTGCACTTGGGCGAGGTGGTCTTTCAAGCCAAATCGGTGTGAGTAAATCCAGGTCGAGAATGATCTTAATGTTTTTCGCTTCAAAGGTTTGTTTGAGGCCTTGATAAAAAGCGTAACTGATGGCGCGCCCGTCAACCGCGATAATACTGTTTTCTGGTAGCGTGGTAGCCAGCCATTTGGCAACTGTCGGCGTTTCTGGTTGTTTGGCTTTAAACAGTTCAAGTCCTGTGCCGTGTAACTGTTCTTCAGCTTGAATATAGTAACGACCATCAGTCCACAGGCCACCACCTTGTTGGGTAATGACGACATCGCCTGCTGAGCCGGTAAAACCTGAAATCCAGCTTCGCGCTAACCAATGATCCGCTGAGTATTCACTGTTATGTGGGTCATTGTTGGTCACGATATATGCAGACACGTTGTGAAAGGACATTGCCTCACGCAATAACGTAAGGCGTTGGTTTACTGAGTTAGTATTGTTCATTAAATGGTTCCTAAAGTCATATTTGAGCAATAGATATGATGCTGCTCCGAGCCTGTTTTTATTGGGTTCTGTTGCCCGCATACTTCTGTTGCTTCTGGGCATCGAGTACGAAAAACGCAACCGCTCGGTGGGTTAAGTGGAGAAGGAAGATCGCCGGGCAATAGTTGTATTTCACGGTCACGTGCTAATTGCGGATTAGCTATCGGGACAGCAGATAACAGTGCTTTGGTGTAGGGGTGTTGAGCATCATCAAATACTTGATCGTAACGTCCTACTTCCATAGGTTTACCAAGATACATCACCATAACGCGGTCGCTGATATGGCGCACCACGCTTAAGTCATGCGCAATCATCACCAGTGTTAACCCCATTTCTTGTTTAAGATCATCTAGAAGATTGATGACCTGAGCTTGTATGGAGACATCTAGTGCACTAACGGGTTCATCACACACGACCAAATCTGGATTGAGAATTAATGCTCTGGCAATGCCCACACGCTGGCATTGACCTCCGGAAAATTCATGTGGATAGCGGTTTCGCTGGCTCGCCAAGAGACCCACTTTATCCATCATAGCGATGACACGCTTTTCTACCTCTGCCCGTTTAAGCTTTGGCTCGTGGGTGAGCAGTGGTTCGGCGATGCATTCTGAGATGGTTAACCTCGGATTCAAACAAGCGGATGGGTCTTGAAACACCATCTGAAATTCTCTGCGTCGAGAGGAAAGCTCTTTTTTACTAAACCCGAGCATGTCTTGACCTTTCCAAGTCAACTCGCCATGTGTAGGTTCAATTAAGCGAAGTAAGGCGCGAGCAAGTGTTGATTTTCCGCAGCCTGATTCCCCCACAATGCCAAGTGTCTCACCTCGGTAAACATCTAAGTCGATACCATTGACCGCTTTCACGATTTTACGTCGACTTGGAATAAGATGACGTGAAACAGGAAAGTGGACGTTTAAATCACGAGCAGACATGAGGACTTCTTTTTTATTCATAACGCCTCCTTAAGCTTTTATTTGAATAGGAGTGATAACACTGGGTGCGTTAACGTGACAGGCAATGGACTGGCTCGTGTTTAATGGAGAAAACCGTGGGGTTTCGTATTGGCAACGCGTCTCTCGATGCTCGCACCGCTCTCTAAACGGACACCCTTGATGGTTAATCAACGCACTTGGTGGGTTACCTGGGATGGTTGGTAAACGTGGCATATCTTCAGTGATAGAAGGAATTGCCTTTAGCAAGCCTTGAGTGTAGGGGTGCGCAGGTTGAGCGAACAATGTCTCCGTATCGGATTGCTCCATTTTTTGACCACCATACATGACCAATACGCGATCACACATCTCGGCGACGACGCCCATATCGTGAGTGATCAGTAAAATGGCCGTATTGAACTCTTGTTGTAAGTCTCGTAATAGCGTCAAAATTTGAGCCTGAACGGTTACATCTAATGCGGTGGTTGGTTCGTCTGCAATTAACAACTCGGGCTTACACAACAACGCCATCGCTATCATGATTCGCTGACGCATTCCGCCAGATAATTCGTGAGGGTATTGATTCATCCGAGTTTCGGGAGAGGGAATACGCACCGCATCCAACATGTGAATCGATTCAATTTTTGCTTGTTTTCGGCTCATTCCTTTATGAATCATGAGAACTTCACAAAGCTGCTTGCCAATTTTCATGAATGGATTAAGTGACGTCATCGGATCTTGAAAGATCATTCCGATTCTCTCTGCACGGATGCGGTTGAGCTGCTTTTTCGACATCGCGAGTAAATCATCACCGTGGAACATTGCGCTTCCAGACACGGCGCCGTTATCCGCGGTTAACCCCATTAATGCGAAAACAGACTGGCTTTTTCCCGAACCTGATTCCCCAACAATCCCAAGAGTTTCGCCCGCTTTAATCGAGTAGGAGAGATTACTGACCGCTTGCACTTGCCCATCTGGCGTATCGAAGCGAACGTTCATGTTTTCAATAGATAGCATGGGTTTGTCCTTATCGGTCTTTCGGGTCAAGAGCATCACGCAAGCCATCGCCGATGAAGTTAAAACAAAAGAGGGTGGCAACCAAAAACAGAGAGGGAAAAAGCAGCATCCACAATGCAACGTCAATCGTTTTTGCGCCTTCGGAAATTAGGATTCCCCAGCTCGTGTCGGGTGGTTGAACACCAAGCCCTAAGAAGCTCAAAAACGATTCGAACATAATGAATCCTGGTACCATTAAGGAGGAATAAACCATCACGATCCCAAGCACATTAGGCAGAACATGGCGTCGGACAATTGTCAATTTAGAAACCCCAATAGAGTGTGCGGCTTCGATGAACTCTCGCTTTTTTAGACCGAAGGTGACACCACGTACAACACGGGCAATGCCCAGCCAAGATACCATTCCGATCACGATAAAAATCAGGTAGATGTTGTTGCCAAAAAGGGTAACAAACAGGATAACCATAAACATAAATGGCACCGAATCGAGCACCTCAATAATGCGCATCATTACGCTATCGACAACGCCGCCAAGATAGCCGGAAATACTTCCCCAAATCGTACCAATAACAACGGCGACTAAGGCGCCAACAAAACCTACCAAAATAGAGAGCCTGCCACCTTGCATCGTGCGAGCGAAAACATCTTGCCCGAGATCATCGGTACCAAAGTAATGACCACTGCTCAGTGAAGGTTTTCCTAGCTCGTATGGATCGATGAGCACTTCCCAGTCAATTTCATCATGGCCAAAAGCGGCAAGAGAGGGGCCGAAGGTGATGCATAAGGTAATGAACGCCAAAACATACACTGATGTCATCGCGGCTCTGTTTTTACGAAATCGAGTCCATGCATCCTGCCAAAGACTGCGACCTTCGACGGCTTCAATATTGTCGACGACTTGATCTTGAAGAGCTTGTGTATCCAGTTTTTTGATCGTTAACATGCCGTACTCCTAAACGCGTATACGAGGGTCGATAATCGTATATAGCAAGTCGACCACAAGGTTAAAGAAGATAGTGAGTGAAGCGACAATCAGAGTAATGCCCATTACTAGGCCGTAGTCGCGGTTGAGAGCACCAGACACAAAGTGTTGTCCCATGCCACCTGTACCAAAGAAAATGTCGATAATCACCGAGCCTGTCACAACAGACACAAACGCAGGGCCGAGCATCGCAACGACGGGAATAAGGGATGGTCGCAAAGCATGATGGAATAAAATGTAGGTTGTGGACAAACCTTTGGCCTTTGCCGTTCGAATGTATGGTTGGTTGAGTGTTTCAATCATTGCGCCACGCATGACGCGTGCAATACTCGCAATGGAGCCAATCGCCAGGCTGAGCACGGGAAGAACAAGAAAAGCCAGCTTTCCTCCTTCCCAACCACCAGCAGGGAACCAGCCGAGCTGAATGGCGAAGATCATGACTAAAACTGGAGCAAGCACGAAAGCCGGAACCACAACTCCAGTCATCGAAAGTGTCATCAGGCCGTAATCTAGGCGGCTATTTCGGTTCAATGCCGCAATGGTGCCAAGCAACATGCCAAGTGGAACGGAAATGCAAAAGGAGAGTACGCCTAATACTGCTGAAACTGGCCATGATTGTGCGACGAGCTGTGTAACACTGAAGTCTTGATAAACGAAGCTCGGACCGAGATCTCCTTGTATGAAATTACCAATGTAAATCCAAAACTGAGTAAGGAAGGGCTGGTCCAAATGGAATTTTGCTTCGATATTCGCACGTACCACCTCTGGCATAGGCCGTTCCATATCAAATGGCCCCCCTGGTGCAATGTGCATCAGCCAAAATGATACGAGTGCGATGAATAGAAGCGTGGGGATAGCGATAGCTAATCGCTTAACAATGTACCAAATCATGATCCATCATCCTTTGGTCATCCGAAATCACTTCGAACGGTTATGAATAAAAAATGGTCTGAGCTCAGGTTGCCTTCTCCACCGAGAGATATGAGGAACGGCAAGTAAACATTGAACTTGCCGACTCAGACCGAAAACATGCTTTTAGTGGGCTTTTACATAGACATTCTTGCGGTAGTACGACGACTCAGGGTTTGTCAGTTCGTAGCCGCCCACGTAAGGCTTGATGAGGTATTGATCGTTACCCGGACGATAAATAGGAATAATGGCCATGTCTTCAATCAGCATGCTTTCTGCTTGTAGATACAGTTCTGATGGGTTGCTCATGGTCTTTGAGCGAGCCATTAACTCGTCGTATTGCGGGTTGTTATAACGAGAATCGTTGTACTCGCCATTAGAAACAAAGATATCTAACCACGTAGAGGCTTCATTGTAGTCGGCTGTCCAGCCGCCGCGAGTAATGTCGGTCGGCTCTTTAAGTGCGTAGAACACTTTCGGTTCTAGCTGTTTTATCGTGACTTGCGCACCCAATCGGCTTTTCCACATGCCTGCCATGGTGGTTGCCATTTTTACGTCCATCGAGAAAGTTGGTACGGTAAACGTTAACTTAAGCGGATTGCTTTTATCGTATCCAGCTTCTGACAGTAATTGCTGCGCTTTTTCGATACGTTTATGGCGGTTCCAAGTTGCGAACTCAGGAGTGTGAGATTTAAAACCATCTGTTTGAGGTGGCACAAGGGTATACATTGGAACCCCACCGTTTCTCAAAATAGCACTCGTTAACAGTTGACGGTCAATGGCATATGAGAGGGCTTTACGAACCCGCACGTCTTTTGTTGGCCCTTGTTGAGTGTTGAGGTAATAGAATGTGGAGCCAAGAGACGCACTGGTGCTTGCCACTTCTTGTGGGCGTTGTTGAATTAACTTTTTCTTCTGAGCGGCAGGAATGGAAACCGCTTGGTCTATCTCACCAGCTAGGTAGCGGTTTAGCACTACGTTTGCATCACCAATTGGTAGCCAGGTGACTTTTTCCAGCACTACATTGCTTGCGTCCCAATAATGTGGATTTTTAACCATCACCAGTTTTTCGTTAACTTTCCATTCAGAGACAGTAAACGCACCATTTGTAACTATATGTTCTGGCTGGGTCCAACGGTTGCCATGTTTTTCAATGGTCGCTTTATGAACGGGGGCAAGCACTGGATGACTTAATAGTTTCGTAAAGAAGGGAATAGGCTCTTCTAGTGTTACCTGGAACGTTTTTTCATCCAGCGCCTTCACGCCCAAAGACTCGGGTGCGGCGTCGCCCTTCATAATCGCTTGCGAGTTTTCGATATTTGGAATGGCCGCAAACCAAGCGTATGGTGAAGCAGTGCTTGGATTCAGTAAGCGTTGCCAGCTGTAGACAAAATCTTGTGCAGTGACCGTTTCGCCATTTGACCATTTTGCATCACGTAAGTGGAAGGTATAAACCGTATTGTTGTCATTGACTGACCAAGACTCAGCAACACCAGGAATGGTTTTACCTTGCTTATCTTGAATGACCAGACCTTCAAACAGGTCTCGACCGAGATTAAAAGCGGGCTCTGCGGCTTGCTTGGCTGGGTCAATAGAAGTAACTTCAGCTCCATTGTTTAGCGTAATTTCTTGTATCTCATCGAGGGTCACACCTGCGGGATGCGGTGCGGCATAGCTTGATGTTGCCAGTATTGGACTCATCATCGACGCTAATAAAAGCAACTTAGGTAATTTCATCCTTGTCTCACTCTTTTCATCCTGAAAGATGTCAAAAATGTATATTGTATAAATTGTCTACACAATCGAGTTTTAACATTACTGTAACAGGGGGTCAGGTGTTGAGCTGTCTGGTCTCAAAAAGTGAGCTAGGGGAATTTCTTTGAAGATCTGATATCAAGTTGGCATGACGGGAAGTAATTTTGCTTCGATACAAATTAAAATCCCCTTCAAGCACAGGCTAGAAGGGGAAGATAGTCAGTCTGCTCTTCAAAAGGCACGACGTTAACTGACTAGGAAATGTTTCACGAACTCAGTGATTTTGACCATATCACTTACCGCGATAAACTCTTCTGTCGTGTGTACTTTTGCCATGCCAGTTGAAAGGTTGACAGTTGTGAGACCTTTCTTGTTAAAGTTGTTGGCATCGCTACCGCCGCCAGTGCCTTTTGTGAAGGCGTCAATTCCCAACTCTGAAAATGCTGCTTTTATAGCGTTTACGTGTGGGTGGTTTTCTTCAATAACAAAAGCGTCATAGGCTCGGCTAGATTCAATTTCGACTTCTGCACCGTGTTTTTTACAGACAGACTCTAATGTTGAGATCATATGATTGACCTGAGCATCTAGTTTATCGCCATTCAGGGAGCGTGCTTCTGCCACGATTTTTAATTCAGGCATAACAATGTTTGTGGCCTGACCGCCGTTAACCATACCGATGTTGGCTGTCGTTTCTTCGTCGATGCGAAGCAGCTTCATTTGGTTGATGGCATCTGCCGCCACCATGATCGCACTGATGCCTTCTTCTGGCGCAAGCCCTGCGTGTGCTGGTCGACCTTTGATTTTTGCCATGATTTTTTGCTGGCCTGGGGCTGCGGTCACAATGGTGCCAATAGGGCCACCTGTGTCTAACACGATTGCTTCCGTTGAATTGACATGTGACATATCGAAGTATTGTGAACCGAATAAGCCGCCTTCTTCATACACGGTGAAAGCAAGTTCTAACGTTTTGTGCTCACGGTTTTCCGCTTGAATACAACGAACGGCTTCCATGATAGCAGCAATACCAGATTTATCATCGCCACCAAGAATCGTATTGCCTTTTGAACGGATAACACCGTCTTCGATGATTGGCTCAATGCCAATGCCTGGAGTGACCGTATCCATATGACAGCTCATTAGGATAGAGCCGTCTTTTTTGCCGTCTAAACGGGCGTATAGGTTAAAGCCGTTAGAAATGTGCTTAGGCACTGGAAGCTTGTGCACGGTGAAGCCTAGGTCGCCTAGCTGCTCTGCCAGTGTTTCTGCAATTTGTTTTTCGTTTGTTGATTCGCTATCGATACGTACCAGTTGGCAAAAATGTTCAACTAAGCGTTCTTGATTAATGTGTGTCATTAGATGTCTCTTTTTCTGATCGAGCGTGAAGCCTTGTGGCTCGGCTCGATAGGGAACAGAGCACCACTTATGGCATAGTTACTTTTGAATAAAACTGAGGTGAATCAATAAAGGGGTATCCATGACACGATTCTGACCGATGAGCCTTTCGAACTGTATGAAGCGTCACGAAACATTACTTTCGATGTTTTGTAGGACCAAATGAATGAAGCAGATAGAAATAGGGGGCAATAGGCTTTCTATCCCTCTTTTACTTTTTAAGCTACGTTGCCAAGATAAAATGCCAAAGTAACAATTTGTTTACATTTTTCATGTTGGCGTAAAGCCGAAAATATCAATCTAATATATTGAAAATAAGCAATTTGTTTGATGTTTACGAAAGTGGGTTCGATGCGCTCTCTGTGTGTAACATATATTTTACAATTATGCGTAAAAATCGCCAAGATAAAGATTTCTCCCCACGTATTCCAATTTCTCAAGACCTGCGCCAAGTTAGAAAAATAAGTCCAAACAAAAGCTACTGAGACAAGGAGAAAGTCATGGTTGATGCATATAACCCATTAGGAACAGACGGATTTGAGTTTGTTGAATATACCGCTGCTGACAACAAAGGCATTCAACAGCTTAAAGATCTGTTTATATCGTTAGGTTTTGCGGAGATTGCAAAGCATCGCTCAAAAGAAGCGTGGTTATATCGACAAGGTGACATTAGCTTTATTGTGAATGCGCAGCCGCATAGCCAAGCTGAGGGATTCGCCAAAGTTCACGGTCCGTCGGTTTGTGGCATGGCATTTCGTGTGAAAGACGCCACCGTTGCTCTGGCGCATGCGTTAGAGAATGGCGGTAAAGAATATAAAACGGAAATTGGGCCGATGGAGCTAAGCATTCCTGCTATTTATGGCATCGGTGAAAGCTTGCTTTATTTTGTCGACCGTTATGGAAAGCAGAGCATCTATGATGTCGATTTTCGTTTTTATAATGATGCTGATGAGCGTTTATCAAAAGCGAATGTTGGTCTTTACGAAATCGACCACTTAACGCACAACGTTAAGCAAGGCAACATGGATGTCTGGTCTGGTTTCTATGAGCGCATTGGTAACTTCCGCGAAATTCGTTATTTCGATATCGAAGGTAAGCTGACTGGTCTTGTCAGCCGTGCGATGACCGCACCTTGCGGCAAAATCCGAATTCCTATCAATGAGTCGTCAGATGATAAATCACAGATTGAAGAGTTTATCCGTGAATACAATGGCGAAGGTATTCAACACATCGCATTGACCACTGACGACATCTACGAAACGGTCAAAACCTTGCGTGAGCGAGGCATGGACTTTATGCCAACGCCAGATACTTATTACGAGAAAGTCGATCAGCGTGTTGAAGGCCACGGCGAAGATGTAAGCAAGCTTCGTGATTTGCAGATTCTTATTGATGGTGCGCCAACGAAAGATGGCATCTTGCTACAAATCTTTACTCAAACCGTTATCGGCCCTGTGTTCTTCGAAATCATCCAACGTAAAGGCAATGAAGGCTTTGGCGAGGGTAACTTCAAAGCGTTGTTTGAATCGATAGAAGAAGACCAAATTCGCCGAGGAGTATTGAGCGATGCATAAATGGATCACATTCCCTCATCGGGAGGGAGTGTGCTCTAAACAAGCACATGCTGACTTCCCGGAAGAGGCAATTTATGAACGTGAGGCAGGTCGAAGTGGCTTCTTCGGCCCCGCAACACATTTTCATCATCAACATGCCCCAACGGGGTGGTCTGAGTGGGAGGGCGAGCTACGTCCACGAGCGTTTGATTTTAATCTAGTCGAAAAAGCCAGCCATATTACCCCTTGGGCAGTCCCGCATCTATTACACAACGCGAATTGTAAAGTTCGTGTTTGGCGTATGGATGAAAAAATGGACTTCTTGGTGAGAAATGCAGATGGCGACGAACTGCTATTCATCCACCAAGGTACGGCAGATCTCTACTGTGATTATGGTCATTTGAAAGTGAGCGAAGGGGATTATGTCATGATCCCGCGCTCAACGAGCTGGCGTTTAGAACCAAGCGAGCCGATGTTCATTCTGATGATTGAAAACACCGATGCGGCTTATACATTGCCCGAAAAAGGCATGGTTGGAAACCACGCGGTGTTTGATCCGGCGGTTTTAGAAACGCCGTCGATCAACGATCAGTTCCGTGCTCAATATTCTGAGAATCAAACACAGGTTCAGGTGAAACGCCACGATAAAGTCAGTGTTATCACTTACCCATTCAACCCGCTGGATGCGATTGGGTGGCATGGTGATTTGGCGGTAGTAAAAGTGAACTGGCGTGATATTCGTCCACTTATGTCACATCGTTACCATTTACCGCCTTCTGCACATACTACATTTGTAGGAGCAGGATTTGTGGTGTGTACCTTCGTTCCTCGTCCAATTGAAAGTGATCCTGGAGCGCTCAAAGTACCGTTCTACCACAACAATGACGATTATGACGAAGTCTTGTTCTACCATGCAGGTGATTTTTTCAGCCGTGACAACATTGAAGCAGGCATGGTGACATTCCATCCAGCAGGATTTACGCATGGTCCTCACCCGAAAGCTTTCAAGGCAGGGCGAGAGCATAAGAAGACTTTTGCCGACGAAGTCGCGGTCATGATTGATACGCGTCACGCACTTCAGTTTTCGGATGAGCTGGAAAAAGTAGAAAACAAAGAATACGTCTATAGCTGGCAAGAGAAGTAAGAGGCAAGGATGAAATTAGCAACCAAGAAAAATGGCACTCGTGACGGTTTGTTGATGGTCGTGAGCAAAGACTTAACGCGCTGCGTACCAGCGACAGAAATTTTCCACCCCATGAACTTAGCACCGACGATGCAGGTGGCACTTGATAACTGGGATACGCTAGCACCGCAACTGGAAGAGCTATACGTTGCACTGAACAATGGCACGGTTGCAGGGTATGAAGAGTTTGAAGCGCACTACTGCGAGTCGCCGCTTCCTCGCGCTTATCAGTGGGCTGATGGCAGTGCTTACGTAAACCACGTTGAGTTGGTTCGAAAAGCTCGCGGCGCTGAAATGCCAGAGAGTTTTTGGACGGACCCGTTGATGTACCAAGGAGGCTCTGATGCCTTTATTGGACCTTGTGACAACATCGAGTTTGCGAGTGATGAATGGGGTATTGATTTCGAAGGTGAAGTTGCTGTGGTAACTGGTGACGTACCAATGGGCGCGAGTGTTGCAGAGGCTCAGGAGTCGATTCGTTTGATCATGCTGGTGAATGATGTCTCACTGCGTGGTCTAATTCCGGCAGAGTTAGCTAAAGGGTTTGGTTTTTTCCAATCTAAACCTTCTTCTGCGTTTTCTCCTGTGGCAGTAACACCTGACGAACTAGGCGATGCGTGGTACGAAAACAAAGTGCATTTACCACTGGTCTCGACCTACAACCACAAGCCGTTTGGTCGCCCAAATGCGGGTATCGATATGACGTTTGATTTTGCAGACTTAATTGTTCATGCGACTAAAACGCGCCCGCTATCTGCTGGGGCAATTATAGGTTCTGGCACGGTATCTAATAAGCAAGGCACCGAACATGGCACTTCGATTGAGGAGGGTGGTGTTGGTTATTCATGTATCGCGGAAGTTCGCATGATTGAAACCATTCGTGATGGTAAGCCGTCGACTAACTTCATGTCGTTTGGAGATTCTATTAGATTGGAAATGTTCGATGCGGATGGCAACAACATATTCGGTTCGATTGACCAACAAGTTAGCCAATATCTCAAGCACTAACAGTGCTGGTTGGGAGACGATATGAGCGATAGCATGATTTTATACGGATACTGGCGATCATCGGCGGCATATCGTGTGCGTATTTGCTTGAATCTTAAAGAGTTACCGTATGATTCAAAATCGGTACACTTGGTGCGCAATGGTGGCGAACAACACAGTAACGAGTACCATGAGTTAAACGCTTCTGAACTGGTTCCTTTGCTGGTGGATGGGGAGGTTCAGTTAACCCAGTCACTGGCGATCATTCAATACTTAGAAGAACACTACCCGGATGTCACTGTGATCCCCGAGCAAACGCCGCTTCGATACCAAGCGCTAGCTTTGGCTCAGGATATTGCAATGGAGATTCATCCCCTGAATAACTTAAGAGTTCTACAGTATTTAGAGGGGGAGTTAGCTTGCGAGCCAGAGCGCAAAGTCGCTTGGATTCATCACTGGATCCACAAAGGTTTTACAGCATTAGAAGAGAAACTTCAGAAGCATCGTAAACTAAATGGTGATTGCAAGTTTAGCCTGACAAGCTCGCCATCTATTGTCGATATTTGTCTGGTACCACAATTTTATAACGCACAACGCTTTGGTGTAGATACCTCTCTTTATCCAACCATTAACGCTGTTGTGCAGTCATGCAATCAACTGCCCGCTTTTATTGATGCGATGCCAGAGAATCAGCCAGACGCTAATAGTTGATTCTTAGCATACATAATGTATTAACAAAATTTAAACGAGCCAATCCAAGTGTGTGATTGGCTTGTATTTATTGGTGAGCAAAATTTTCTGTTTCTCGCTATCGTCGTGGCGCCTCAAAATTGCGAGGTTTTGTTGCTCTGCATAACATTTCCATTTACGCTTTGAGCAACGAGTTGTTTTGGATGCACTTTATTTATGACCAACATTTTTATCATTGTTGTTCTTCTGGTTTTATTCTTCTTTGTTATTCAAAAGTACGTGATTAAGCACGATGACACGCGTGATTATCCTTATCGCTCGAAAGGCCCTCTGCTCAGAGGTCAAGAGGGTGCGTTCTATAATGCGTTAAGAGCTGCGGTCGGGGAGCATGCCGTAGTATTCGCGAAAGTAAACATGTCCAGTTTGGTTACGCCAAAAGAAATCAAAAATAAGAAGCAGTTTTTTGTCGCGAACAATCGTATATCTCGAAGCTATTTTGATTACGTTATTTGTGACCCAAGGACACTAGAGCCGCGCGTTATCGTTGAATTGGATAATGGGCAGGAGCTAAACAAGGGTAAGATAGAAAGACAAAAGTTATTGATTCATGTTTGTAAGACGGCCAACCTGCCTTTAATCGGCGCCTCGGTAAAGCACAGTTATCAAGTTGGGCGATTACGTCGTTTGCTTGCGGCACACATTGATTTGATTGAGCCCGATAAAGAAGTGCGTTTTTGTAAAAAATGCGGCAGTCCGATGATCATTAAAACCGCAAGCCAAGGTGAGTTCAAAGGGAGACGTTTCTTTACTTGTAGCCGTCAGCCGAATTGTACATACACCGAAAATTATAACGTTGTGTTTGAGGCGGATGACTAAACACGACAATTAACCTGCAGAAATAAGGGGCTTTGATTAGAGATGATCAAAGCCTTTTTTGTATCTGTCCTCAAGGCAAGACCTATACTTTGAAAAAGAGTGCAGAATAGGGCAGCCATATGCGATACGGATGGATTTTGTCAGCATTGTTCATCGCATCTAATGTTAGTGCGATACCTAATTTGAAACCACTGGAGTGTGAATTGACAGAGACACCCCAAGATCATTTCTTGTTTTACCGAGAGCAAATGGTTTACCACAGTGAGCAGTTTGTCATATTTCAAAACTTCAAAGGCAGGGTGAGCACTCAAGTAGACGTCAAAACAGGAGAGTTGATTCGTACAACCTATATCGGCGAACCATTTAAACCTAAATATCAGATTTTGTTCGGCACTTGCCCTAAGGTATCGCAAACCTTACAGATTTGGATGCTCAGTGAAGTGCCTTACGACAATTAAGTGAGATAATAAAAGTTATATAGATCACACTTTTAAACCCTGCAGGCTCAGTCCTTGTCGATAAAATCATCTGAAAACGCGTGTTGAGCTTACATTTTCGCCAAACGGTTCAAAGTTGGTAAATTTGTGCTTGCACCGTCGTTCGCTTATAGCTAATATCCTCGTCGTTCCAGAGAAATGCGTCCGTAGCTCAGCTGGTTAGAGTATCGCCTTGACATGGCGGGGGTCGGTGGTTCGAGTCCACTCGGACGCACCATTCTGAATTGAATGGTTAGGAACATAAAAATTTGGGTCCGTAGCTCAGTTGGTTAGAGTACTACCTTGACATGGTAGGGGTCGGCGATTCGAGTTCGCCCGGACCCACCAAATTTTAAAAAAGCCCACCTTTTGGTGGGCTTTTTTGTGTCTGTAATTCATTGATACTAAGTAAAACTACTTCTTTTCTTGTCCCTTGTTTTTGCTCTGCGTTAGCCCCTTGTTAAAGATAAAAGCGCACTACCTGATCCGCAACACAACCTCAAAACCCTAAATGCAATGCATAAGGTGCATACACTTCAAACCCACTAGAGCCGTCTATAAATCATGTTGCGTGCCACTAGCCGTGGCATTAGAGACACTGACTATTAATCTAAATTATCTGGCGTGTGAAGATTGGTGCCGCATATTGTACATTTGTAGTCACCAGTCGCTTCGCCTTCCATTAATGAGCTAATTATTGCTGCAAATAGACCTGAGAAGAAACCTTTAGCTTTTTTCTCGGTCTTTTCCTGCGCTTTAGAGAAGCTTTCGTACCGATGTAGCGTTACTTCTTTACAATTACAGCAAAACGCTCTTGTCTCTTCAGAACCGTACATTTTTACCAATTGATTTACTCCCTGTAAGTTAATTTCCCCAAGTGGCGTTATGTTCAAGGGTAAGTCGCTCAAGACTGATGTGTGACTTACCCTAAACACTAAAACTAACGTAATGTAAAACACCACATGTTATGAATGATTATTTAACGCCTTGTTATCCGAGCTTGCTAACTCTGCTGATTGAATAGTTGTGGCAATAAGCTCTTCAAACAGCTCTAATTGCCCAGCAGGTATCAATTGATTTTGTATAGCTTTTCGTTTGTTTGAGTCAAATAGCCGCTCTGTTAACCAACCAATTAGATACATCAGTGAAAGGCAGCCACCGGCCGTCGCTACATTACCGTCTATCACGAGAGGCAGATCCTGAACATCTCCTCCCATACTTTGTAGAACATCCTTTGCATCTGGGTTTGTTGTTAATCGCTTGCCTTTTAGTAAACCTAGTTCATGGAGGATGAATGATCCCGCACAAATCGAACCTATTAGCTGCCTATTTGGATCAAGATTCAACGCTGACATAAATTCAGCATCTTTTAAAGCGGCTGGAATACCCCGTTTGCCGCTTGTAATAAGAACGACATCTTGATTCGTCACCTCAGAAAGGTGTCCGTCTGTTTTAACTTTCATACCGAGGTGGGAATGATGTTCAGATTTAGTTCCAAGTATACTTACTGTCCAACTGTCGGTTGTGCGCCCCAGCAAGTCATACATAAGAAAGAAATCGATATCCGTGAAATCATCAAATAAAACAACGCCGATTTTATACATAACATTTATCCTTTTGGACTTACTCGTAAGTCGCAAAATGTGTAGTAGGAGGGGGTATTCGATACACAAGCTTCTGCTAAGCACCTTAAACACCAAACGCGGTGCAAACTAACAATGCCATGTGTGCCAAATCCCTATTATAAAACTTTGTTATGTTTGTTTTACGAGCCCGCCCAGAAAAACTCAACCCTAATACCACTTGGGTCGTAACACATTAAATGTTTTGCGGGTCCTGTCTTAACAAGCTCGGGACCAAACTCAATTTCGATTCCCGACGCCATAAATTGATCACGCAACTCATCGAGTTGCTTCTCAGTCTCTACGAGTAAAGCTAAGTGATGCAAACCAATATTCGTTTTTCTGTCAAATGGAGTGGCGGCATCAGCCTTAGCCGCCCATAGTGTAAGCATGATATGCCCATCACTCACAAATATTGCCGGGTAGTCTGGGTTTCTTTTTACTTCACTCCAACCTAATTGTTCAGTGAAAAACTTCGCGCTTGCTTCTAGGTTAGATACGGTTAAACCTACGTGGTGTATGCCTTTTGTTAACACAGTCACTTTGTTTCCTTACTCGTTTTAATGGCTATCAAACAAAGATAACTCGATAAAAAGTAAGCATCAATACACATATATTGATTAACTTCGTCAATCTATTCGAATACGGTAATCCAACTGGAAACATTACATTGTAAACAAGAAACCCAATCTTGAACTAAAAATTAAACTTAGAGTTCATTCTTAAGTCCTGTATTAATCAAATACATTAATAGCCATAATATTTAAGCCAGCCTATAGGGCATATCATTCCATTAAAGGTTTGAATGTTCTTATTCAAGCTAACGTCTTCCAATTTGTAACAGTGAACAACATTACTAGTCGAAGTAGATGCTGGTGTTGAATACGTCACAGGTTTAGAAGCGTTTGCTTTATGTATTTCATGTGCTCGCTGTTGGTCTATCGCCACTTGATTCTTATGATTGTTAACTTCTCGCAATCCAGATTCTAGGGGTAGGTGCCAATCCTTACATGTTGTTCCTAAACCATCATTCTGAGACTGATATTCTGATAACGCTACACGAGCTTCATTTACCGACTGATCGATATCGGACTGATCGACTAGCCAAGTAGAAAAAGAATAGTTAATGGCCTCTCGATAGTTTACCGATTGCTCTAAGCTATAAGCATCGGAATGAAAACAGGCCTCTACCACTGCCCATTGAGTCGATAGGTTTGATAATACGTTTTCAGGTATAGGCTGTAGCTGGCTTTGCGTAGACTGGCAACCGGCTAGAAGAAAAGGGACAGGGAGTAGTTTTAGAAAAAATTTTTGGTTCATTTTAATCTTAAAATTAATGCAATCTTTTTCATTATCATAATACAGGACGATTGAAGAAAGTAGCATTTCTATCAGTAAGGGAATGTGGCTAACGCACTGATAAGGTGTGAGTAAAGCGATATCAAAGCCCTCAACACACCTTAACTACGAATACTACCGCATAACAAAGATGCTATGCGGTAACGGTAGTATTCAGGCTTGAACAGTTTGTCGCACGTTGCTCTCGCCTGACAGCACGGAAATTCTCTCAAAATCTCGACTCGGGAAGTCAGGGTCTACGTACACAAACATACGACTTATCATTTTTCCTTCAAACTCAAATACACTACAAAAACGCCCTGTGGAAACTTTGTTGTCCGGCCAAGAGGTACCATCACTCATTACGCCGCCTTCCTGTCCTTCAACAATGACCTTGTTTCCAGCAGTCGTTATTTGAAAGCCGTCTATGTCGTGCCAGATACTAATCAACGAGCTACCAATCCTATTGCCAAACTCCACTAAGGCACTCTTTCCTTTCGCTTGCCCAAATTTAGGAAAGAAAAAATCAACATCCTCTGAGAATAGATCCAGATAGCTAGGATCACCGGCATCTATTTTCTCGAAATACTTAACTACTAGCCCAACTAAATCGTCTTTTTCCATAATTATTTCACACCCATATTAGCTTTACGCACAACGCAGGGTTAAGTAGTAAGCGGAGCGACCACTCGACCTGAACGTTTGCATCTTAAACACTGAGTACATTTAAACTGAAATTGCCAAGAGTTGCGAATCTTATTGAAGTGCTTTGTTAGATGTAATCCGTTTAGCCTACGTATACTCCATTGAAGTACTCGACGCGTTCTAACGTCATTCTTAACTTACACTCTTCAATCTGGACACCTTGCCAGGGTGAGGGTGTGGAAGACAGGCCCGTAAATTCACATTCGGCGTCTCTGTATTTTAGCCAAGCTCTTTGGGCCTTTCGAAATGGCTCTACCAGTTCGGTCTGAGACCATGTTTTCCTTAGTGCTTTTTCTTCCTCACCTATTCTAGCGATTGCTTCCTTGTAACTTTCGTTAAGCTCTTTATCTGCAGACTCCATCTTCTTTTCTACACACTGATAACCAGCCATAACGCCACCGCCTTTTACTTTGCAGGGATCTTCAACATCAGCAGAAGCCAAGCAAGGTAAAGAAACCAACGCAAATATCATAAGTAATTTGTTCAAAATTGCCTCCAAGCTCCGAGTGCTTGTTAAACCGTTATCAGCTATTTTTCCTTTTTAATCATGCAGCTTTTTGTCTGTGCCTTCAAAGATAAAATAGAAGGTTAGTGATTCTAGTGCCTAAATAGAAGGTAAAAGAGATTGATACACGGGTTAAATGACGCCTTAATCTGAGTTACTTTTAGTGGGCGTTTTGTATCAATCTTTTCTGTGGAATCATTAGTTTGATGGCGTCTGAGGATGTTAATATGACTCCCATTGAATTTATTATCGCCCTGAAACACCTAGGTTGAATTAAGTGGTGACTATTCCCCTCCAATCATGAAGTTGGTTCAAAGGTAGGGCGATAAATGTTGCGATTCGTAATAAAAATTTATGCCAAGTGCAGTTCGCTATCGCGGCTTATATTGAGTTGGGCAATAACCTCTAATGATGTCTGAGTTTCGTAGCTTGTTGTGTTTTGTATTGCGCCCCGAAACCCTTTTACGCCACAATTTAAAGCTACTTGATTTGAGCCGGCTACGCATAAACTGAATCACGTCGGATTCATTCAAACCAAATTGAAATTCGATAGCCTCAAATGGGGTGCGGTCTTCCCATGCCATTTCTATTATTCTTGACTCAGTTTCCGAGGTCAGTTTCATTTCAAATAACCTATTTTAGAAAAGACATTGTTACGACGGAAATTGAGTCTTGGTTCAAATGTTCTTATATGCGTGCTTAGTGTTTAGCGACTTAACACCTACAAAAACTTCTCAATGAGGACTTCGTCTACGTATTTCCCACGAACTTTTGCATGCTTCTTCGCGGTCCCTACGATTTCGAAGCCTTGTTTGAGATAGGCTGATAACGCTCGCTCATTATCGCTGCGAACGTACGCAAATAGTTTTTCGTAACCCTTTTGTTTGGCTGCTTCGAATGTCGATTTGAAAAGCTGTTTAGACACACCTTGGCCACGAACACCGTCACTAACAAACGTACCAATTATGCCAACATGGTCAAAAGCTTTTGTATATTGTGCAAAGGGCTCGATATTTTGGAAACCAATGACTTGTGAGCTATTTTCGGATAAAGCGACTGTAAACACGCCCCGTTCTGGGAAATGAGTAATGAACTCTTTTTCTTCTTCAGGTGTGAAAGGCGTATCTAATACAGTGTATAAACCTTCAATAATGATGGGATTGAGGACGTTTGTAATGCCTTCAGCATCACCTAAAGTTACCTGACGTACAATTAAATTCATGCCACTTAGCTCCTATTAAAATTAGGGCTGTTTTGTACATGAGTTGGAGAATTGCGGCAACAAGTAACGTCATTAAGTCGTAAAGAATATACCTATTACACTTAAGCGGCGGTTAATAGTGCTGATTGTTACTTTAGTATTTCTGATATATCACTTTTTAAGTGACGGCTTAACTTCTACAGAATATTTCCACATCACGATCCCGTTTTCTACAAGATCATAACTCGCGCTTTGACCCTCGGAGTTGAGTACAAATACCGGCAATTCCATCCTTGACGTAGCGCCATCTCGGTTGCATGACATGGTAGCTTCAAGCTGTATGCTATTTTTGCTCGGTTCTGAAAGGGTTCCTAAGTACGTGCAGCCGTCGACAAAACTGGTTTTGCTTTTTCCTTTAGAGGACATTTCAAAAGTCGGAAAAATGAATGTTGATTGAGGCTCTGTTACTACCACATTGACTTGATAGTTCGTCGCTGAAAAAGCATTGAAATGAGCTCCAAGCATAAGTAAGAACAAGATTTTTGATTTCATAAACTCTTCTTTATTTCGATATTACTAGTTTGGTTACGGCGCTATTAACGTGACCACTTAATCTAAAACTTTACTGCGGAAGCATTAAAAAGGATACAAAGGTAGAGTAGTTGAATATGGTTAATCGGCCGTAAATAGTTTTATTAAGCGATTTTACATACCTAAAAGAGGTAAGTTCTTTCGCTTTTGATAGGTTAATGCTAATTCTAAACAGGTCTTGATTGAAGCTTCTGGCAAAGGCGCTGATAAAGATAGAATTATTGCTCGATTACCCTGAAACTCAAGTGAGTCACTATACAGTTCGCGGAATGTGTCGACGAGCTTAGTTTGGCAATTAAAGAACAGATAATAACGACTAGGCGTTTTCTGTTTCCAATCCATCCTTACCGGGCTACCTGTTTTCACACTGTAGCTTGGCTCTCCCCATTTTAGAGATTCTTCAACTTCCCCCAGTTTTAATTCAGAAGCGATAGTTAAGACGATATTTCGTAGCTCTTCTATCCGAATACGCACATGTTTTGGATACTCATCAAATCTTGCCTTCACTGCATGGTTCATTGGTATCTCCTATAAATAGCGCTGTTTTGGGGTGAAGCCCAAGCATACTTTGGCTATGTAGCAATTACGTCATAATGTTATTAATCAATAAATCTAGCACATAGCCAAAATACTAAGCGTAAGGGTTTCCCTCGGTTACGTTTAGGATGCTCTGGGTGAAAACATGATGATTGACATGCCAAGCATAGCGACAGAAACCCCCACTATGTCCCAGAGCGTTGGTCGAACGCCGTCGATACACCACAACCATAGAATTGCGACAAAAATATAGACACCACCGTAAGCGGCATAAACTCTGCCAGTTGCGGTAGGATGTAAAGATAGAAGCCAAGCAAACATAGCAAGGCATAGCGCTGCTGGTACCAAAAGCCAAACTGACTTATCTTCCTTTAACCAGAGATAAGGTAAGTAGCAGCCTAATATTTCTGCAATGGCGGTTATAAAGAAAAGCCCAATGGTTTTGACTTCAGTCACTTAAACATTCCTATCTTTCTCTACAAATATATGATGCTTGTTAAATGGGCAATTGCTCGGCTCATTACATTTCGCCCAGCTTAATCTTGGATTGAGCCTCACTCACGGTTTGTTTACCGAATAACAAATCCATCATCGAAATGATTCGTTTGTTGTCTTTACCCCATTTATCTGGATTCGCGCTGTTTGGTGCTTTAAATTCAACTTGTCCTACTTTTTCGTTATTTTTGTAGGCTTTAATCTGAGCATCAGCGATAAATGTTCTAAAATCCCAGCTCCAGCGTGATACGTAAGTAAGTGTCAGCTCAGAGCTAACAGGAGGCGTGCCATCGCTTACGACTGTGCATTTATGGGCGGTATCCAAACACCAGTCTTGCATCGAATCTAAGAAAACATCTCGCGTGGCGTTGTCTTTTACGATGGTGATTTCCTTGCTCTGATTTTCTTTCGAGATTGTTTCTACAGTATACTTTGGTGCCGCACATGCAGCTAATAGAATAGGCAAGCTTAGAATGATGAGTTTTTTGTGCATCTTATGTCTCTTTATTTAAATTTATATATTCAAACAACTTCAAGATACTGAGTTCAACGAGAATAACTAACAAGCATGGCAACTGTTATTAACAAAACCTTTAGAGTAGAAGGGTTTGTTTCGGGAGTATGCCAATGTCTCGAAGCAAATAATTAGTAAGAGATTGCTATTGCGTTATGTTAACTCTTGAACTTATGTCCGTATCAATGTCCAGAATTCTTCGCATTGAAGTTTTTTGAAGTGCAATTCTAACGGAATTTTAAATTGCTGCATAATGCTCAATTAAGAGGAATAGGGGAGCTTATCGTTAAACATAACGTGTAGTGCTGTAAATTCGTCCCTAAGACTAAGCTAAAAGGGCCTAATGTTTTAAAATAGCTTCTTGTCTATTCTGTTGTGTGAGTTTTCAATGTTGTCTCATACTAGCCACTTAAAAGAGCGCTGTAAGAACTCGTCTGCATTATCAAGGACGATTTCGCCGTGAGCCATAACCAATATATTAGGTTTCCAAGACAGCAATTTATTTAAGTGTTTTCGAGCCTCTTGTTTGCTAAACATAAAACTTAGGCGCCAATCCAAAGGCATTTTTCCATTCGGAGCAAGAATACCGGCCCCTTTAGCCACAAACCGCTGCCAGTAGTTAAAGTCCTGGCCAGAAAAATTCTCGACGAGGTCAGTAACAATTAAGGTCTTTGAAAGTCGATGATAAAACACACACTCTTCCATTAATGGAGAGCCAGAAAATAGTTCTTGTTCAACCTCAGAGTTCCAAGCATTACCGCCTTGGTTAAGTGAAGCGTGAAAGTGTATATCACGGCACTTCTTGATGACTTCATCTGTGCCATAAACTTCTGCGCTAGGATAGGCAAATACCCATTCAGATAAGAACAAGTGGTGTAAATGATTAGGAGCGATTAAGTATTTCACTTGGCCTAGATTGTTGATTTGCTCTCTAATCGAATTTGATAACTTAATTGGACTATGAACCCAAAGGCCACCATCAGAAAGCCTAACAATAGTCATACGAGTGGTGTATGGGAGTCCTAAGAATTGGACGGGATCTCCGTCAAATATCCATATCTCTTGGGCTAACTTTTTCATGTCTCTCCAACCGTTAACACTGTATTAAGGCGGCATTTAAGTTACTCAAAAGCTGCCTTGTTGCACAATAAACGCTTCGCTAAGCGTAAACCAAAAATATTAGGTTTACCAAACCCTTATTGAGTGCAGCTGTACATCTTTGAGTATTTTTATACTGAACGAACGTAAAGTAGTTTTAAGAGGATCATTTGACTTGATAGAACAAAACCCCGCTATTTTTGAGCAGGGTTTTGCAATTAGATAAAGGGGCTAACCGATGATGAAGAAGAAAATCGCGGTTGCAACAATACCAATCAACGCATAAGGAAACTGTGTGGTTGCGTGTTGCATTGCTGTACAGCCCGAACCTTGTGCAGATAACACGGTTGAGTCACTAAAGAAACAAGAGTGGCTCCCTGCCGCTGATGCTGAAAGCAGCGCTGCAACGGTTAAGTGTAGAGGCACACCAAGCTGTTCGCCCAAAGGTAGAACAATTGGCATCGCTACTGCAAACGTTCCCCAAGACGATGCCGTTGCAAATACCAACGCGCCCGTAATCATAAAGATAATCGCCGGGAAGTAAGACGCTGACAGGTAAGGGCTGACGGTCTCAATGACATACTGCGTGACGCCCAATGAGTCGTTGACCGATTTCAACATGAAACCACCAATAACGGTCGCAAGCGGCAGTAGCATAACCTTAATGCCATCATAAACAGCTTCGAACATGTCGTTCATCGAGATCAGTTTTTGTGCGCCGTAAAAGCTAATAGTAAAGATTAACGCGACGAAAACACCAGCAAGTAGATCGATACCAAAATACCAACTTGCAGCAACAAGTACGATCATTGGTAACAAGAAGTTGACAAGGCCCATGGTTGGGTTGGTATGTGCAGATACATCGGGACCAAAGTCGACATCTGTTGCACCGTCTGGACGAACTTGACCATTCTTCGCACGCTTTTCTGCCTTTTTCATCGCACCTAGATCTGGGATCTTTTCCATTGCAACCAGCAAAACAATCACCAGCGTTACCCAGCCGTAAGCCATGTATGGAATAGCTTCAATGTATGCTTTGATACCATCTCCCGCTTCTGCTACTCCGTTTGCTTCTAGCAACGAACTGAAGAAAATTGCCCAAGTGGAAATCGGTACGAGGATACAGATAGGCGCGGCGGTTGAATCCACAAGATATGAGAGCTTTTCACGCGAGATTTGGTAGCCGTCCGTAACTTTTTTCATTGAGGAAGAAATTGCAATCGCATTCAAATAATCGTCGATAAAGATCAGAATGCCTAACGCAAAGGTCATCAGCATCGATTGCTTACGGCTTTTTACTTTCGTGACCAGCATGTCGGAGAAGCTTAAGATACTGCCGCCTTTCTCCAAAATAGCAATTAGGCCGCCCATCAAACCACAAACGAGGATGATCCAAGCAATAGTTTCATCCATCATTACACTCATGGAAATATCAACAATCTGTTCCACCGCTTCAGTTGGGTTAAGCAGAAGAACACCGGCAATAGCGCCGCTAAAGAGGGCTTCCACAGTTCGGTGTGTTGTCAGCGCAAAGACCAATACCAACGCCGTTGGTAAAAGACTCATCCATCCGTAGGCTTCGCCTTCCTCATGGTTCAAACCGATTGTGGTAAAAAAGACAAACGTCGCAACCGAGATTAAAGAAACAATAATGTGTTGAGAGTTGATTTTAAGAGGCGCATCCAGCGCCTTGGTCTGCGTAGTCATAAAGTTCATTTCCTTTGTTTATGCCGAGTGCAACATCCAGTCGATTTCCAATGGAGTAATCGCTCGCTCAAATTCTGCGAGTTCACTCTGTTTGCAAGCTAGATACAAATCGATAAAGTCTCTTGAGATGTATTGAGCTAGCTCACTGTGCTCCAGTCGCTCTAGAGCTTCTGACATACGCAGAGGTAACTCAATTGCATCATCACTGAGAGTCGGTGGACATTGATCTTTGGTGTAGCTTTCACTCGCTAATACTGCGGAAAGTACTACTGCAGCGAGAATGTATGGGTTAACGTCAGCGCCTGCTATACGATGCTCTATACGGCGATTTTTGCTATCGCTGATAGGCACACGCAACGCAACACCGCGGTGGTTTTCTCCCCAATCGGCTTTGGTTGGGACGTAAGCGCCAGGAACAAAGCGACGGTAAGAGTTAACGTTAGGACAGATTAGGGCCATGGCATCGGATGTTTGTGACAGCATCGCTGCCATGGTTTGATAGAAGAAGGCGCTCGCTTGACCGTCTGATTGGCTAAAGTGGTTGTTACCATCTGTATCAACCAAGCTGAGATGAATGTGCATGCCATTACCCGCTTGCTCACTAAAAGGTTTCGCCATAAATGTGGCGTCAAATCCGTGCTGATGAGCGACCTGGCGAATCAAGCGTTTTGCGATGATGATTTCATCACATGCTCGAAGCACATCTTTAGAATGGTTGAAGTTGATTTCGAACTGCCCTGGTGCCGATTCAGATAGGGCTCCGGAAGTGTTTAAACCTTGTTCTAATGCAATTCGATTAAGGTCGGCCAAGAAATCAGCGTAGTCATCTAGTCCATCAAGGTCGTAAACCTCGGTATCTTTTTCTCGAGTTTTTTTCGTGGGGTTAATTGCCGTTAATGGTTCGCCATTTTCGCCGCGGGTTTTGTCTATTAAATAGAACTCCAGCTCGAGCGCGACGCAAGGATATTGGTCTTTAGCATGCAGTGTTTGCAATATAGAAGCGAGAATGTTTCGGATGAACAGTGGGTTAGGGTGCTGCCCGGTTTCATCCATCATACTAAGCAGTAGCTGACCAACTTGTTCTTTTGCCGTCGGCATTAAGGTGCCGCTGATTGGATAGCAGAGATTATCTGGTTCTCCGAGATCTTCTCCCAACCCGGCTGTTTCAACGACGTTACCTTTGGTATCTAGGGTGATGGTCGAAAGGGGGAGGGCAACACCTTTATTCAGTTTTTCTAGAGCATCTATCGGGATGCGTTTTCCTCTTGGGGTGGCATTTATATCGGTAAAGATGAGATCGATAAATTCAATATCGGGCCATTTTTGTTTAAAATTTTTTACTTCCTGTAGATACGATTCCATTTTCTTCTCCAAATAGCCTGACGAGTAGAAATTAGAAATAACCAAATTAACAAATAAATTACAGTACTCTGAGCGAGTTGTTTGTTTTTTAGGTTATTTTTAATTTAAACATGCACTTACACTGTGTTTTTGATGTTTAACGGCTGGTTTTTATGTCTTTCTGTTAACTATTTTGTAACAGTTGGTTTTGTTTTGTTCAATATAATGAGCATAAATATTCAGTTTTGAAGCCTAAAAAGTGCGTCAGATCACGTTGTGACGATAATAATGGTCATCTGTGTTGATAATTTTGTACATGGTTTGTAGGGTTTATGTTAAATAAATCGAACACGGACATATCATGGCAGATACACACAAACCCATCATTGGTGTGGTTAGCTGCGCTAAAGAGTTGGGTGGCTATCAGATACAAGCGGTCAACGACTTTTACCTTCGCGCCATAAAGGATTTTGGAGGACTACCGATTATGTTGGCTCCCGACATGTCGGGCGATGACGTAACCACCATCCTAGACATATGTGATGGTTTTCTTTTTCCTGGCAGCCACTCTAACGTTGCGCCACATCGATACAATGCAACGCACGAAGAGAGCTACAAAGATGAAGCTCGTGATGAGCTCTCATTCACGTTAATTCGTCATGCGGTTGACCAAAACATTCCGTGCCTTGGTATTTGCCGCGGCTTTCAAGAGATGAATGTCGCACTTGGTGGCTCGTTAAACCCAGCCGTTCATGACTCCGGCTTCAATGACCATCGTGAAGCGCCTGTTGAAGATTTCGAACAAAAATACGCGCCAGCACACGCTGTACTAGTTCAAAAGCAGAGCTTATTTGAACAATGGCTGGTGCAAAATCATTGGGAAAATACCACCTTCTTTGAAGTGAACACACTACACAACCAAGGCGTCGATCAGCTTGCTCCTCTATTACAAGTAGAAGCTAAAGCCCCGGATGGCTTGGTAGAAGCATTTAGTCTTCCTAATCAAAAATTTTTCGTTGGCGTGCAGTGGCACCCAGAATGGGAAGCAAAAACCAATCATTTCTCTCAAATTTTGTTCAATGAATTTATGATGGCTACCTCTCGTTAAACGTTTGGAGCTGTATGAATGGACAATCAAGAGATTGGTAAAAATATTGTTCAGTTACGAAAAAAACATGGATTGTCACAAAGGGAACTAGCCGAGCGCGCTGGTATTACCCACAGTGCAATCTCATCCATTGAAAATGGCAAAGTGAGCCCGTCGGTCAGCTCACTACAAAAAATCGTTAATGTATTTTCTTTATCGTTATCAGAGTTTTTCACTTTTGAACAACCTTCGAACGATGAAGTGAAAGTAGTCATCAAGCCGTCAGATCTTGTGGAAATCGGGAGCGAGACGGTGTCCATGAAACTGGTAACGAATGGCGACAAAGATCAAGTTATCGGATTCTTGATCGAGGAATACGCACCTTATGGAACCACTGGTGCGGCAGAAATCAAACACGAAGGCGAAGAGATTGGCACCGTATTAGAGGGTGAAATCACTCTGGAATATAAAGGGCAATCTCATGTCATAACAGCGGGCGAGTCGTACATTATTGATACGACGAAGCCCCATCGATTTACAAATCACACAGACAAGGCTTGTCGAATGATAAGTGCGCATACGCCAACCACATTTTAGTGGGGGCTTGCCTTGTGTGATCACAAGGAGAGCGTATGAAAACCCAAGAGCAATGGATTGAACTAAAAAACAATCTAAACATCGAAAACAGGGCGTACATTAACGGTGAATACAGTGCCGCTTTAACAGGGCAAACCATCCCGGTAGTTAACCCAGCAACAGACGAGATATTCACCGAAATCGCCCGTTGCCAAAATGAAGATGTTGATCTCGCGGTATCATACGCTCGCCAAGCATTTCAATCTGGTATCTGGAGTGAAAGCAGCCCAGCTCATCGCAAAGCAGTGCTTAAACAGTTTGCTGACCTGATTGATCAACACCAAGAAGAGTTAGCACTATTAGAAACTCTCGATACTGGTAAACCTATCTCTCACAGCTTCTCTACCGATATTCCTGGCGCAGCAAACTCTTTACGCTGGTACGCTGAAGCGATCGACAAAGTGTACGGTGAAGTTGCTCCAACGGAAAAAGACGTACATGCCTTTATTTCTCATCAGCCAATTGGCGTGGTGGCTGCAGTTGTACCGTGGAACTTTCCCCTTTGGCTTGCGTGCTGGAAGCTTGGTCCTGCTTTAGCCGCTGGTAACAGCGTGATTCTAAAACCGTCAGAAAAATCTTCTCTCACCGCGATATTTCTAGGTCAACTTGCTTCTCAAGCGGGATTACCAACAGGCGTTTTCCAAGTCGTTACGGGTTTTGGTCATGAAGCTGGCGACGCGTTGGCGAAACACCAAGACGTAGACTGCATCGCCTTCACAGGCTCGACGCGCATTGCAGGTCAACTGATGGTCAGATCGGGTGAGAGCAACCTAAAGCGTGTGTTTGCAGAAGCGGGCGGCAAGAACGCGAACATCGTGTTTGAAGATTGTGATGATTTAGACCGCGCAGCAGCAGACACCGCCGCAGGGTGTTTCTACAACCAAGGTGAGGTGTGCGTCGCGGCAACCCGCCTGCTTGTTCACGAAAGCATCAAAGAGCAGTTTATAGAAAAAGTTATTCAAGCGTCGAAAGCGTTCACGCCAAAAGACCCAATGGACCCAAGTTCATCCATGGGTGCACTCATCGACCAAGATCATAAATCAAAAGTATTGGAATACATCTCGTTAGGTGAATCAGAAGGTGCAAACGTACGTTGTGGTGGCGATGTCGATGGGCAGGGCGCATTTGTTTCCCCAACCATTTTAGACAACGTCGACAACAAGATGCGTGTCGCCCAAGAGGAAATTTTTGGTCCGGTGCTGTGTGTCATTCCATTCAAAGATGAAGCGCAAGCAATTGAGATCGCTAACGATTCGAAGTACGGCTTAGGTGCTGCACTTTGGAGCAGCAATATCAACCGCGTTCATCGCGTAGCAAAACGACTGCAAGCCGGCTCGGTTTGGGTCAACAACTACAACGAAGGTGACATGACGGTCCCATTTGGCGGATTCAAAATGAGCGGAAATGGTCGAGACAAGTCTCTCCACGCGATTGCAAAATTCACCGAAACCAAAACCACTTGGATTCGCCTCCATCCTTAAGCCTGCTGACGATTACGATAAATAAAGGAATAGTTCTATGAACAAGCATACGGATTCGTTCTACGCGCACTCTGTGCCAAACATGCCGGAATACCCACAGTTGCAAAACGACATCGAGTGCGATGTGTGTGTAGTCGGTGCGGGATTTTCTGGTCTTTCTTCTGCACTACACCTTGCAGAAAAAGGTTTTAAAGTTGTTGTGCTAGAAAGCGCAAAAGTGGGCTTTGGAGCAACTGGTCGTAACGGTGGCCAAATCGTTAACAGCTACAGCCGAGATGTTGACGTGATTGAAAGCCGTTACGACCAAAACCAAGCCAAAGCTCTGTGCGATATGATTTTTGAAGGCGGCGATATCATCCGTGGTCTGATCGACAAATACGACATCAACTGTGATTACAAGCAAGGCGGCTTGTTCACGGCACTGAACAGTAAACAACTCAAAGGGCTAGAAGAACATAAGAAGAACTGGGAGCGTTACGGCAACGACCAACTGACTCTGCTTGACGCAGGAGAAGTAGAACAAGCGGTAGGGACCAAAGTGTACACTGGTGGCTTGTTGGATATGCGCGGTGGTCACATTCACCCGCTTAAACTCGCGTTAGGTGAAGCCGCTGCGTTTATTTCTCTGGGTGGCCAAATCTTCGAACAGTCGGCGGTCGTATCGATTGACAAAGGGATTAACCCAGTAGTGAAAACAGCGCAAGGCAGCGTGAAGAGCAAGTACGTGGTTTTGGCAGGTAACGCCTACCTTGGTGGTTTGGCACCAAACATCAGCAACAAAGCGATCCCGTGCGGCACACAAGTGGTGGCGACTCAGCCTTTGAGTGATGAGCAGCTAAAACAAGTGCTGACCAGTGACTACTGCGTTGAAGATTGTAACTACTTGCTTGACTACTTCCGCTTAACCGCCGACAAGCGTTTGTTGTTCGGAGGTGGTGTGGTTTACGGAGCACGTGACCCAGAAAACATCGAAGCACTGATCCGTCCGAAGATGGAAAAAGTCTTCCCACAATTGAAAGGCATCAAGATTGATTACACCTGGACAGGTAACTTCTTGCTGACTTACTCACGCATGCCGCAATTTGGCTCGTTTGCAGACAACATTTACTACCTACAAGGCTACAGCGGTCACGGTGTAACGTGTACTCACCTAGCAGGTAAGTTGCTGGCAGAAGCATTGACCGGACACGCTGAACGTTTCGATGCGTTTGCTGCACTGAAACATTACTCCTTCCCAGGTGGCCGCCACTTCCAAATTCCGTTTACGGCAATGGGCGCGGCTTACTACAACCTACGTGACAAACTGGCGATTTAAGAGATAAGGAATATCCAATGAGCAAAGTGGTGAAATTTGCAGCCCTTCAACTGACGAAAAGCTGGGATCTGGAAGATAACTTAGCCAAAGCAAAAAAGGCGATTCGTGAAGCAGCACAAAACGGTGCGAACGTGATTCTTCCGCAAGAGCTGTTCGCTGCGCCTTACTTCTGCAAAAAACAAGAAGCAAAGTATTTCGAGCTTGCAGAAGAAACGGAGAATTGTCGTCTTATTAAAGAGATGAGTGCACTGGCTAAAGAGCTCGGCGTGGTTATTCCAGTCAGCTACTTTGAAAAAGCGGGCAACACGTTTTTTAACTCGCTAGTGATGATAGATGCCGATGGCACGGTATTAGATAACTACCGCAAGTCACACATTCCTGACGGCCCGGGCTACAGCGAGAAATACTACTTTAGCCCTGGCGATACCGGTTTCAAAGTGTGGCAAACCAAGTTCGGTAAGTTCGGTGCTGGCATTTGCTGGGACCAATGGTTTCCAGAGCTTGCACGCAGCTTGGCTCTGCACGGCGCGGAAGCGATTTTTTACCCAACTGCAATCGGTTCTGAGCCTCAAGATCCGACACTGGATTCACGTGACCACTGGCAACGTACAATGCAAGGTCACTCGGCAGCAAACCTCGTTCCAGTGATTGCGTCAAACCGAGTGGGCACTGAAGTCGATGATGGTATCGAGACGACGTTCTACGGCTCTTCTTTTATCACTGACCACACTGGTGCAAAAATTGCCGAAGCACCACGTGAAGGTGAAGCCATCATTTACGCAGAAATCGACCTTGCTGCGACAGCGAAAGCGCGTCACGCATGGGGCTTGTTCCGCGACCGTCGTCCAGACCTTTACACCAGCGTTGGCAAACTAGCCGTTTAAAGAGGCATTAAAATGAAGTTATCGACAACACCAGCGCAAGATGGCTTCTATTTTCCGGCTGAGTTTCAGCCGGTTAGTGAAGTTTGGCTAGCGTGGCCAGAAAGGAAAGACAACTGGCGTGATGACGCATTACCCGCGCAAGAAACCTTTGCCAGAATCGCGAACTTAATCGCGGATGTGACCAATGTGTGCGTGGCGGTATGCTCGCACAACTTTGACCGAGCGCGTCAAATGCTCCACTCAGACGTACGTTTGGTGGAAATCCCATTTAACGATGCGTGGATGCGAGACATCGGGCCGACCGTGCTTGTTAACCAAGCGGGCGAGCGCCGTGGGATTAGTTGGCAATTCAACGCGTGGGGCGGCGAATACAACGGCCTTTACGACAACTGGCAGCAGGACGACCTTGTCGCTGGCTCGGTGTGCGACATCATCGGTATTGATCATTACCGTGCTCCGTTTGTACTTGAAGGAGGGGCGATTCACACCGATGGTGAAGGCACCCTTTACACCACAGAGGAGTGCTTACTCAGCCCAGGACGTAATCCGCAGTTGAGCAAAGCGCAAATCGAAGAGCAGTTAAAGGCGTACCTCGGTATCGAAAAAGTCATTTGGTTGCCAAATGGTTTATTCAATGACGAAACAGACGGCCATATCGACAACCTGATGCACGTTATCGCACCGGGTAAAGTGGTACTAAGTTGGACCGATGACCCAAGCGATCCGCAATACGCGTTATCTCGTCAAGCGGAACAAGTACTGAAATCTCAGCACGATGCGAGAGGGCGCGAGATTGAAATTGTCCGTTTGCCATTACCGGGTCCGTTGCATTACAGCGAGCGCGAAGCCAATGGCATTGACGCCAGTTCAGGAATGAGTCGACAAGCTGGCGAACGCCTAAGTGCCTCTTATGCCAACTTTCTTATCGTCAACGAGCATGTGTTCTTGCCGATGCTGGACGAAGAGACCGACGCTATGGCGATCGATATTTTGCAAAACGCGATGCCGGAATACCAAATCATCGCGATACCGTCGAGAGAGGTTCTACTCGGCGGAGGGAACATCCACTGCATTACGCAGCAGATCCCTGCTTAAACATAAACTCGCCGCTGGCTTAGCGGCGATGATGAGTTGTCAAAAGGAATGACCATGCAACAGATACAAAACCAAAGCCTTGTTTCGTTTATGGTAGCGAATCCACAACAGGGCATTGCAGTGACTAATCCGGCGACCGGAGAACTCCTCGGGTACGCACCAGTCTCAACCGAAAACGACATTTTAAATGGCATTGAACGTGCCAGTGTGGCGCAGAAAGAGTGGGCGGCACTGCCAGCAAAAACGCGCGCTGGCATGCTTAATCGTTGGTTCCAACTCCTGCTAGAAAACAAAGCCGACCTTGGCCGTTTGATGACGTTAGAGCAAGGTAAGCCGCTAGCGGAAGCTCAAGGTGAAGTGCTTTACGGCGCGAGCTTTATCGAATGGTTTGCTGAAGAAGCGAAACGCACTTACGGCGAGACGATTCCTGCCCCAAGTGCAGACAAGCGTTTGGTGACCATCAAACAGCCAATTGGTGTTGCCTGTGCGATTACGCCTTGGAACTTCCCAATCGCGATGATCACGCGCAAAGCAGCGCCAGCTTTAGCGGCAGGCTGTAGCTTTGTCGTAAAACCATCTGAATCCACGCCGCTGTCAGCGTTTGCGGTTGCAGAGCTTGCCTATCAAGCGGGTATCCCACGCGATGTGCTGCAAGTGGTATTGGGGGAAAACTCCCGTCAGGTCGGTGCTATCTTCACTTCGCATCCGTTGATTCGCAAGTTGTCTTTCACTGGCTCTACCCAAGTTGGTAGTGTGCTGATGCAGCAAAGCGCGGCGGACATTAAACGTACCTCAATGGAGCTCGGTGGCAACGCGCCGTTTATCGTATTCGATGATGCCGACATTGATGCAGCCGTGGCGGGTGCGATGGCGTCGAAGTTCCGTAACGCAGGCCAAACGTGTGTTTGTGCGAACCGTTTCTATGTACACAGCAAAGTGTATGACGAATTCGTTGCTAAGTTTGACGCTGCGGTTCAGCAGCTCAAAGTTGGTAACGGATTGGAAGAGGGGGTCAACATTGGTCCAGTGATCAGCGAGTCAGCGAAGCAAGGCATTCAAGCGTTGATCGATGGTGCTATCGAGCAAGGCGCGAAGCCGGTTTCAGAACTTAAAAAGCTCGATGGTCTATTTATGCAGCCAGTGGTTCTCAAAGACGTTACTCACGACATGAAGATTGTTTCCGAGGAAATCTTTGGCCCTGTCGCGCCAGTGATTCGTTTTGACAGCGACGAACAGCTGATCGAAATGGCGAACGACACCATCTACGGTCTCGCGTCGTACTTCTACAGCCAAAACATTCACCGTGTTTGGAAAATCGCAGAAGCGCTCGAATACGGCATGGTCGGCATTAACGAAGGTATGATCTCTACTGAAGTGGCTCCTTTCGGTGGTGTTAAGCAGTCCGGTATCGGACGTGAAGGAGCAAAACAAGGTATCGATGAATACATGGACGTGAAATATCTCTGCTTTGGCGGCAACTAATTAAGGACAAAACAATGACAAACCAACAACTACACGAAAGAAGAAGCCAAGTTATCGCTCAAGGCATGGGCGCACTGTACCCACTTTACGTCGAGAAAGCAGAAAACGCTTACGTATGGGATATCGAAGGCAACAAATACATCGACTTTGCAGCGGGTATCGCGGTGACTAACACCGGGCATTCTCACAAGCGCATTAGCGAAGCGGTAAAAGCTCAGTTGGATAACTTTTCGCACACCTGCGCGATGGTTACGCCGTACGCGTCATTCGTTGAGCTGGCTGAAAAGCTGACAGAACTTGCACCAGGTGAGACTAAGAAGAAAGCGATCTTTCTTACTACTGGCGCCGAGGCGGTCGAAAATGCCGTAAAAGTGGCACGCGCTCATACAGGCCGTAGCGGCGTGATAGCGTTTAAAGGCGGCTTTCATGGTCGCACAAACATGACTATGGGGTTAACTGGTAAAGTTGCGCCGTACAAAGCGGGCTTTGGTCCTTTCCCGAACGAAATCTACCACGCGCTGTACCCAAATGCGTTTCACGGCATCAGCGTTGAGCAAAGTTTACAAGCGATCGACGATCTATTTGCTTGTGATATTGAACCATCACGTGTTGCGGCGATCATCTTCGAGCCAGTACAAGGTGAGGGCGGCTTCTACAAAGCACCTGAAGCGTTTGCACAAGGCTTGCGTCAACTGTGTGACAAGCACGGTATCATGCTGATTGCGGATGAGATCCAAACGGGTTTTGCCCGTACCGGTAAAATGTTTGCGACGGAGTACCTAGGCATTGAACCCGATCTAATGACAATGGCGAAAGGCATTGCTGGTGGTTTCCCAATCTCAGCTGTTGTTGGTAAAGCGGATGTAATGGACTCCGCACTGCCTGGTGGTTTAGGTGGTACTTATGCAGGCTCGCCACTCGGTTGTGTTGCTGGTCTTGAAGTGCTGAAAATCATCGAAGAAGAAGATTTGTGTGCTAAAGCGATGGGCATCGGTGAAGTGGTCAATGCACGTATGACCAAACTGCAACAATCTGTGCCTGCTATTGGTGAAATCCGTACTACGGGTGCGATGATGGCGATTGAATTTACTGACCCAGAATCAGGTAAGCCGCTACAAGAGATGACCAAATCGGTGATTTCTAAAGCGCAAGAAAATGGTCTTATCCTGCTTTCTTGTGGGGTAAAAGCGAACGTGATTCGTCTGTTACCTCCACTGACCATCGAATCTGACGTGCTAAATGAAGGCCTAGATAAATTGGAAAAAGTGATTATTGAAGTGGCGTAATTCACGCACTTTTAAATAGCAATAACAAATAAAGGAAGCGGTTGGCATCAATCGTTTCCTTTTTGTTTTTTAGCGTATCTGCTGCCTATCTAAAAAGTATTGCTCAAGATCCAAGTTGTCACTTTTATTACGGATGACTTAACAGTTGGGCTCGTTCTTACTTTTCACTTAGTCGCTACTTTGTTCTCCTCGAATGTGGTTTGGTGCTCACATTCTAAATCCCGACATCTGAAAGCCACTTGAGTCTATAATTTTATTGAGCGTCATTCCTCACTTTTTGGACTATAAAAATGAGATAGTATTCATATCCCACTTAGGTTGCTTGACAGATTAGCAGGACGAACTTTGATAACAAAGAATACAAGGTATGCCATTTTACTCGGCTTAGTTCCCATCGCCATATTTGTAGTGGCCTTTCATTCGATAACCAACTTTTACGTCAACTCGGTAAAAGCGTCGAAAATAGATACTTACGTAGATTATTTAAATCAAAGGTCTGCCTATTTGGACGGAGCAATAGTGAAGCAGATTGCTCAGTTAGATTTTACTTGTAGTGATAGTGATGTAAGAACTTTACGCGACCCACGTTTTTATAACCGTTACATTCGTTTTATTGCGATGACCACAGAAGGCGGAAAAACGTGTTCCACGGTTGGTAGTGAAGTGTCTCGCCCATCTAGTAGTGAACGATTTCAGATGGATGAAAACTTTTTCGCATCACTTATTTTGCCGCAACAGAATGACCAAATAGAGTGGATGGTCATTTATGATAATGAACACGTTGAAGTCTTCTGGGTACTTGATAACAGTTGGGTTAACGAGGTAATAAAAACGCCTTGCAAAGACTGCCTATTTGTAGAGTTTAAGTATGATGAACCAATATTTGGTGATTTAACGATAAGCCGTGGCAAAGCGAATATTGCAGGAGAAGAAAACGCACTCTCAAAAGAGTTTTTCTTTTCAGGAGAGTCTCAAGCCAACATGCTCATCAAGATATACAGCGGCGAAAAACTTAAAAATTATGCTCAGGAAAGAGTACTTTTGTGGGGCGGTCTTGTAAGTGTGCTTGCTGGTCTTGCGACTGCCTTTGCATACATATCTGGTAAAAGCTTGAGAAAATCCATTACTGGTCTAATTGAAAATGGGATTAGTAATGCAGAATTTATTCCTTACTACCAGGCGATTGTCGATAGTCGCGATGGTAAGACAGTAGGATACGAAGCTCTGATTCGATGGTCGCGACGTGATGGAATGGTGCCACCAAATATGTTTATTGGTGCTGCAGAAGAAAGTGGCCTGATTATCCCGATGACGAATCAGCTTATTCGTAAAATCATACAAGACTTAAGTGACTTACCCGAGCATACGTGGGTCAGTATCAATATTGTTTCCTCCCATTTAGAGTCAGGTGTATTAACGAAGTTGCTGTCGGAGTTAAATTGGCCAATCTCGAATAGAATTCATTTTGAATTGACCGAGAGAATACCAGTAAAAGACACTGAGGCCGCGAAAAAAGAGATTTTGTATTTAACGAATAAAGGCTACAAGTTCAAAATTGACGATTTTGGTACCGGATATGGTGGCTTTTCTTACCTACAAGATTTGGGCATCCGGTGTGTAAAAGTGGATAAGATGTTCATTGATCCAATAGGATCTGACGACCAAAAGTTGAAAGTGCTGGACTCAATTGTGTCTGCAGCGAACAAAGCGGAATGTGAGATGATTGCAGAAGGTGTAGAGAGCCAGGCTCAAGTCGAATACCTGGCTCAGCATGCGATTTACCTTATTCAAGGTTATGTTTACGCTAAACCAGAGCCCCTGACTAACCTTGCAAGCGCTTAACAGCCATAACGTCAAAACGTACCGTTTTAAAGGTGTCAGTTGCCTAGGTTAGCGCTGATTTCTGCTGATGGGGTCACACTTGAGGATTCCTAACACTCTCATTACTTCTAGAGTGTTAGGAATTAACGTTACTTAGGAGGAGAGTGCGGCTCTTTTCGCTTTGATCGACGTAATGAGCTGAGGTAGTAATGACATTACGATCATTCCTAGCATTAAGCTGTATTGCAGAGGAGTGAACGTTTCCCCCAATAGCAGTAGACCCGAAACAATGCCTGCGACTGGGTTTGCAATACCACCAAAGGTAAAATCTACGACCGACATCCGCTGCAATAACCATACATACATGCCATACCCTAATGCGGTGTTCAGAATAATTACCCACAGTAACCCTAGAATATTCGTCATGGATACGTCCTGAACGACCGTAACATATGGCTCTGGATTGTTTATCGCCAGCACACTTGTTGCGATAGACATAATCACGCCACCCAAAATGAGCTGCCATGTTAGTACTGTCCACCAGTGCATTTTTGTACCTAGTGACTTTGTTACGCTACTTCCTATCACGATGCACATAATGGCGGAGATCATCGCAAGTAAACCCACGGGTTCGAGAGAAATAGAGCTAGGATCAAATAAGAACCAAGCTAAAGCAATCAAAGTTGCGCCGCTTATTGCTTGAATGCCACTAGGCTGACGTTTGTAGACCGCCCAACCAAACAGCATCGCAAAAACGGGGACCGAAACCATACCAACACCAGAGATGGCAGAAGGAAGCGTCAACGCCATGACAAAAATAAGACCAAAGAAGCAAGCGATGTTGATGGTTCCTAAAACAAGCAGCACCTTCCACTCACTTCTTTTTGGAAACGAGGGCTTTATTGCCAGCAACAAAAGACCCGCAGGCAGTGCCCTTAGAGCGCCAAGTAAAACGGGAGGCCAGTCCGGTAGAGTAAACTGAGTAACAGCGTAAGTCGTCCCCCAAAAAAAGGCAGGAATCATCGCAAGTAAAATGTTCATGTTAAATATCTTTATGTAGAGATAATTAAATGTAACGATATCGGCAAGGTGGCTTTTTGTAAAGTATCTTTATGTTAAAATAAAAAATATATGATGTTTGGAGAGAAATAATGGATGCAATTGATAGAGTGGTAGAGCAGTGGGCTAGGGAGAAGCCAGACCTCGACACTGAACCGATGGCAATAATGGGTCGACTAATGCGAATTGCAAAACACATGGAATCTAGGGTCGCCGAGCTACATAAGAAGTACGACCTGAAAATGGGTGAATTTGATGTGTTAGCGACACTGCGTCGAGCTGGTTCACCATATTGTCTTACTCCCTCAGCGTTAATAGAGTCGATGATGCTCACTTCGGGTGCGATGACTAATCGCTTAGATAAACTTGAGAAGAAAGGGTTTATTACCAGAACCCATAGTAAAGAAGACCGACGTAGCGTCACCGTTGAACTAACAGAGCAAGGCTTAACCTTAATTGACAAGCTAATTTTGGAGCATGTAGACGTTCAGCAATCGTTATTGCATGGTTTAGAAGGCAATGAAAAAGAGCAGGTTAACCAGGCGTTAAAATTGCTATTGCCACAATTTGAGTGAGAACGCAGAAGGAGGTAGGGGATATGAAAAGCAAAGAACTAGAACAATACTTAAGTACCTTCATGTGTGCAGAAAGCGATTTCCCATTTGGGCCTGAAGCGCTTGTTTACAAAATCAAAGGCAAGATGTTTGCCATCATTGCAGAGAGAAACGGTCGGGAGTATGTCAGCGTAAAAGTAAAACCAGAAGATGGAGAAGTCTTAACGTCGCAGTTTACGGACATTATCCCGGGTTATCACTTAAATAAGCGTCATTGGATAACGGTTTATTTTAACGGTGATGTCGAGGATGGGTTGATTCAAGACTTGTGTGAACGCTCTTATGCTCTTGTCGTTGCCAAGCTGCCGAAAGCACAACGAGCGTTGCTTGGTGAGTAATCGGCAACGCACTGGCCTCTGTTGTTTTGTCGCTCGTTGCTCGTAGCCTTTACGGAAAAATTCGCACCTTTTTCATCCTCGGGCTATATAAGAATAAGAAGGTGGAAAAGGGGAATGATATGCGAGCATTATCTGAATGGCTAAAAGAATACGGGGAGAGTCACCAAAACCCTATCAACCAAAAGATTCACACAATCGCAGTTCCAGGTATCTACCTTTCTGTGGTTGGACTTATTTGGTCGATTCCCCAGATTTCATTATTAGGCTTCGAACTTAATTGGGTTTGGGTAGCGGTGATCCCCACTTGGGTTTTCTATTTTCGTTTGTCTCTGAGCGTATTCATGATGATGATCGGCTACACATTAGCGTGCATTGGCCTTATTTGGTCTCTAGAGGTATTGATGTTGCCCGTTCTGCATATTTCTATGCTTTTGTTTGGCGTATTGTGGATATTGCAATTTATCGGTCACAAGATTGAAGGTAAAAAACCGTCGTTTTTTGAGGATTTACAGTTTCTACTCATCGGCCCGATTTGGGTGTTCAGAAAACACTAGCGATAAGCAAAATCAGGCATCATCCGAATGACACAAGACATATAACGTTCAGAGATTATGTAGCTCTTACTACAGAATACCTCTCCTTCTTATTGCCACGACAAGCATTCACTTTAGATACGCACTATGATTAAAGAGGTGCCAACGCACTTTACGCTATCGAGATACTTAAACTTACGGCAAGTTTACTTTAGGGGGATGAATGTACGACCGACAATATAAATATGCCTATTGGAGAGAAGAGCGTAAAAAAGGCAAATGGCACTATATATTAAAGTCCTTCTTTATGATTTGTTGTGCATTACTGCTTGGTAAAGTCATCGGTTTGTTCATTTTGGGAGAGCTGCATTCTTTAAGCGACATTTGGGAACAACTCCCTGCGGATGTTTTTATTATGATGCTCGTGGGCTTTCCAATTAGTGTCCTTGGTTGGTACCACGAAGAGTCAAAGTTTTTCCGGGCACTGCGACGCAAAGAAAAGCGGTTAAAAGGCAATCAAAACAAACCGAAATAGAGTAACCTTTGTCTCTGTTTGGATTGCCACTTACCTATCTGAACGATTCTATCCCTTCCAGTCGTTTAGCGTTTAGTTATGTGTTGCAAAAAGCCTTCTTAATACAGCAGCCCCCAGTGTTGTGGAAATTGGTACTGTAAGAAACATTAAAAAACGAAGTTGAGCATTAGCGTATAAAGGCTCGCACTGTCATCCTTTGGGGCTGATGAAAACGCGCCAGAGCTATTATTGTAGGCGTTGAACCTTTGCCATTCTGCGTTCAGGGAAACGTTGTAATCTAGGTCATATCTCAACCCGAGTAAGAAACTGTCTCCACTTTTTTTATCCCGACTATTAAACTGCTGACCGTAAACAATATAAGGAGTCAGCTTGTTTACATTATAACTTGTTGTCGCGTACCAAGATGAGGAAAGATTGCTGGTCTGTCCTTCTGCCATAATCACAATGTTATCGAGCTCGTATCTTAACCCTAGAGAGAACAGATCGATCGTGTTGTTTTTTTCTGTTTCAACTAGACGGTCAATGATTGTGGTTCCGCCACCGGGAGTGGACTGCTCAATGTTAGAGAGCGTCGTTGTTTGATCATAATCGCCGTGGAGGTAGGAAAAATTCCAACGATAGCTCTCTCCGCTTAGCGTTAAGTTCATCCCTGCAGTATTGTTTGACTCAATTTCCAATTCAGTACGTTCATTGATGGTTACGTCACTATTGTCTTTAAACCCGACAAACGGCATGGCGGTAAGTACGACTTGCTCATTGAGGTCATGAATCCAGCGTGCAGATAGGCCGTTATAAGCCGTGATACCTAGAATGCTGTCATATACCTCATTCGGTGGGCGGGCTTGGGTAAAAGCGTGGCCGACATAGTTGTACTCAGACATCAAAAACAGTGGCAGTCTTAAGCGTCCTCCTCGTATTTCTATGTTTTGATAGGTATAAGCCAAATACGCCCACTCGAGCTGAGGCGAGCTCCAATGGTCTTGCGGGCGCTTTACGACTTGTGCGGATGCCCGAAATGCCTTGTGAAAATAATCGAGCTGCATGCCGAAAGTGGTATCGCAATCGAAACAAGATTCATCGCCAATAAAGCGGTTAACTAGTAACGTAGTTGGGTTATCGGATTTTGCCCACGAAGTAGAGCCAAAACCACTTAAAGAAAGTTGTTCTGTTAGTTCAATCGTGGCTGAGCTCGGAAAGGTCGCGATACTCAGCGATAACATGGTTAAATATTTTTTCATATCAATTCTCCGAGCTAACCACACATAAAACATGAGCATTACTAGGGACGCTCGATGTTGGGGCATAACCAATTCTATTCGGCTTCTCTTGCATCCATGCTATGAGGTCATCAATGCTGGAGCGTGCAATCACTTTTGGCGGTCTAGCTTTACCTGAAAAAGACAAGCTTGCCCAATGCGCGTTCATTTGCGCTAAATTTTTGTTGAGAAGATAACGATAGAACTCAGCTCTTTCTGTTGATGTCGCAGGCCAGTCAGAGAGTTCAATTCGCTGGCCTTGTAAAAGTTGCGTCTTCCCTCTGTACAACTTTCGCGCTTTATTGACAGTGAGCGGAGAGAATTCGTCATTAAATGAGAAAACGGCGTAGCTCTCTGCAGCGAGAGCTTGGCAATTTAATGAAAGAAGGGCAATCAGAATAAACAGATAGCGTTTTATGTAACGCAAAGGAAAAGCAACGCGAGAATGATTTCTACTCATAGAATCCACCTACATTGCTTGTTCAATTTGATACAACAGTTTTTCTTTGCGCACAGGCTTTGGTACGTAGGCATCCATTCCTGAATCAAAGCAGCGTTGAATATCATCATCAACGACGCTTGCTGTTAATGCGATAATGGGCGTCTTAGCTAATCCTTTACTCGCTTCATAAGCTCTAATTTGCCTAGAAGCTTCAAACCCATCCATTATGGGCATCATGCAATCCATCAAAATAACATCAAACTTTCCATCTTTTTGGAACATTTCGACTGCAATTTGTCCGTTTTCTGCGACTTCGAATTGATAGCCTGCTTTAGATAGCAATAGAGAAGCCACTTTCTGGTTCACTCTATTATCTTCGACAAGCAAGATGCGTTCGGAGCGAATAGGCGTTACCGTTGCTTCTGGTTGCTCAGAACTTGCAGGTAGTTCATGAGTTTTATCGGGAGTAGTGTTCTCTTGGTGTGGTTCAGCAGGCGTCGTGTTGGAAACGCGTAACCCTATTGCCTTATCTAACTTCTCTTTGAGCAACCCTGCTTTAAACGGTTTGGGCACATAGTCATCCATTCCAACGTCAAAGCATTTTTGTATATCGTCATCGACCACACTTGCCGTTAGAGCAATAATCGGAATTCTGAAAGCGCGTTTTTCTTTTACTTCTATTTGACGAATTATTTGGGTGGCTTCAAATCCATCCATTACGGGCATCATGCAGTCCATTAAAATTAGGCTGTATTGATTCTGTTGAAATTTCTCAACCGCTTCTTGTCCGTTTACAGCGACATCAAAGTCGAAGCCAGCTTTTGTGACGTGTAGCCCCGCGATTTTTTGATTGACCGTATTGTCATCAACGACCAAAATTTTCGGCAGAGATTTAACATGTTGCGCTGAAGTGCTCTCTTGTTGTGCGTGCGAGAAATTTGCCGCACAACTTTCAAGTGCTTTAATTAAGCGCTGCCCTAGTAGTGGCTGAGTGACCAAGGCGCTGATACTGTTTCTAAAGTCGAATTGTGGGCTATGGAGGTGCTTGATGAGGCAGACACGAATGTTTCGTTTACAAAGGCTTTCTATCTCATCGATATGCATCGCCGCTGCATTTGGTGATGCTTCTACATGAATAACGATAACGCGCTCGTTATCAATCCACGTTGGCAACGCACTTAAGGTATCTACTGACTGCGTTATATTGATGTTGAAAAAACTTAACTCGTTACGCAGTTTTTGTTCTAGTTGAGTACTGCTGCATACAATCCATATATCGTTGTGATTCAGAGCGTGATAAGCGTTAAACTCTTGCGTCACAACAGGAGCAGTTAGTTCAAAGAAGAAGCGACTGCCTTTACCTTTCTCGGATTCAAGTTGAATTTCTCCACCCATTAGCTCAACTAATTGCGTGCTAATGGCAAGCCCAAGTCCAGTTCCCCCAAATTGTCGGGTAGTAGAGTTATCCTCTTGGGCAAATGGAGCAAATATTTTCTTTTGCTGCTGGGCATCAATACCAATCCCAGAATCTTTAACGGAAAACTCGATGACCGCTTCACCATTTTTAATTTCGCGGGTGATGACCGATAGCTCTACACTGCCTTGTTCGGTAAATTTTACCGCGTTAGACATGAAGTTCATGACAACTTGGCGTATACGATGGTCATCCAACATTACGTGGTAAGGCGTGTTACGGCTAATGTTGACTTGCACATCGATGCCTTTTTCCTTTGCTTTCGGTGAAATGATAGAAGCAATGTCATAGATAGACTCTCGAACACAAGTTGAATGTGGGCTAATGAGCAACATCCCAGATTCAATTTTTGAGAAGTCTAGAACGTCATTAATTAAACTCAAAAGCAGTTGGGAGGAGGTTTCAATCGTGTCGACGTAATCGCGTTGTGTGGCAGTCAGGGAAGTATCGGATAACACTTCAGAGATGCCAATAACGCCATTTAGCGGCGTGCGGATCTCGTGGGACATGTTGGCCAAAAAGCTACTTTTGGCTTTACTCGCCTTAATTGCATCATCTTTTGCTTGTTCTGCATCTTCTTTAGCTTGTGTGAGCTTTAGTCTGGACAACATCCGCTCATCACTAAGCTTTTTTACCTCTCGAGCAAACTTACTCAGCTCGTCTTTACCCTTTATTAGTTGAGCAAGAGGTGAATTTTCAGTGTTACTTTGTTCATTGCTTTCGTTACTGAGAAATTTGAGGACTAGATTCAAGTTTCCAGTAACTTTTCGCACCAATCTTAGCGTTAAACTTACGACCAACAGCGTTAAAAGGCTCATCATTGCGATAAAGGTAAAGCGGTGCTGTGTCGTCGTGTTGATTGTCTTTGATATATCATCACTCAGCTGTTGTTCCATTTTGTCGTCAACACTTTGTAATAACGATAAGCGTTTGTTGAGTGCAGATAACCCCGCATCAATCTCATCCGGGGTTAATGATTTGAGTTGAGCTGGTTGCAATAAATAAGCACGAAACTCTTGGCTTTTGATAAAGACTTCACCCGTAAACGTCTCAATGAGCAGATCTACTTGTTGTTGATTGGCATTTAGCGTCACAAAACGCTCTAGAAATAGTTGTTGGTTCTGGATTAAAGATTGGATAAAAGCCTGTGTTGTGAGGTCATACTCGTTATTTTCCTCTGAAGATCGAATCAAATATTCGCTTAATCTATGCTCTTCAGTGGACCAAAACATCAACCATTCAAGTTGCATCAAAGAAGAAAGGTGAGTGTTTGTTTCATAACTCACATTTCTAAAATAGACTTTGTCTAAGCTCATGAGGATTTCTTTGAACGTATCAGCGCGCCACTCTGCCGCATCTAACTTTTCTTCTTGATTTTGCGAAGAGAGCATCGAGAGGGTTGCTTCCTCAAAGCTTGTCAACTGGTTTAGTATCTCAGCGTTTTCACCGAATACTGGTGCAGCGGTGTCGCGTAACAATTGAGATATCTGCTGAGTTTTTAGTTGCTTATCTATTACATCAGGGTTATTCGGTAGGTGATAAAGCGAAGATACGCGGTCGATGTAGACAGAGAATAACTGTGCTTTTTGTAGTTCCTGAGCCTGGATAGAAAGGCTTTGTACATGTTTACCCGCGAGGACAAGCAACAATAAAATTGGCAGCAAAACCAACCCAAATAGCTTTTGTTTTACCGACAGGTTGTTCCAAGAAAAGATTCCTACCACGCGCATTTCCATATCCAAGAAGTTGATATGAAAAGTGTAGTTTATTTATCTCAGATGTTAGATTTTAAGAGAAAATTCATATTAATGAGGTGGGGGAAGTGTGACCGATATTGCATTACGAGTACTAATGCGCTAAGCGGCAATAGTTAACAAAACGGCGTTCTAAGCAAAGTGATTGACGCTTTGAGCGCCACTCCCTCGTTGGTATTCAAATGCAATCAATTCCTCGGCAGGTACAGGTCTACCTAAGAAAAAACCTTGTACGACGTCACAGTGGAGAGACTCCATTCGTGTGAGTTGAGTTTGAGTTTCTACGCCTTCGGCTACTACTTTCATTCTTAGGTTGTGAGCCATGGATACAATCGCGCGAACTAATGAATCGTCTTGATCGCTTTTTCGGATTTGAGCGATAAATGAACGATCAATCTTGAGACCGTCAAAAGCCATATGTTGTAGGTAGGCAAGGGCTGAATACCCCGTACCAAAGTCATCTAGCCAAACTTCCACTCCGATACTTTGTAGTTTTTTAAGCACATATTGAGCTTTCTCTGTATCATCAATAAAAAGTGACTCTGTCACTTCAACATGAATGGTTTGAGGGGCGACATCATGTCGTCGTAAATACTTAGAAAATAATTGACTTAAATCTTGGCGATAGATTTGTCTTGGGGACAAGTTTAGTGCAATGTGAAAATCAGTACCGAAATGTTCTGCCCACATTGCCCGCTGAGCAACTGCCGTCTTAATGATATGTTCTCCAAGCTCCAATATTAAATCACTTTGCTCTGCGATCGGGATAAACGATTCTGGACTGATATAACCTTTCTCGGGATGATTCCACCTAACCAATGCTTCGACCCCAATTAGGCGATAGGTTTTTAGATCAAATTGTGGTTGATACCACAGCTCGAATTGAGACAAGTTACGTACTGAACGACGCAGTTCTCGTTCTATGTATAAACGTTGTTTAATCGTTTCATCAAACGTGGAATCGTATATCGTCATAATGTCTTTACCGCGTCTTTTGGATTCCTGCGCCGCAAGAGAAGAAAGCTGTAAAAGAGACTCAGCGTTTGAACCAAATTCTGGATACACAGCAACTCCGAGGCTTGCCGTAATTTGAATATCGTTCTCTTCCAAACTAAAGGGAGAGAGTAGTTGGCGATGAATAGCGTGCGCTTTTTCTCTAGCTTCATGATTGTCCGAGCACGGAAAGGCCAGTACAAATTCGTCCGCACCTACTCGACTTACGATGGTAGAAAGGCGGTAAAGCGGCTTAAAATAACTCGGCAAACGGCCTTGAAGCTCTGAAGCAAGATGGCCTAGCAATTTATCCCCAATGTTATGTCCGTAGTTATCGTTAATGTGCTTAAAGTCATCCAAGTCAATAAACACAACCGCAAGTGAGGGAGATTTGTGGTCAGTTATTTGCGTTTGAATATCAATGAGTAACTTTTCTCGGTTTGGCAGGGAAGTCAGAATATCGTGGTACGCCATGAACTCAACTCGGCTGGTGTATCGGTTCACTTTGTTTGACATTTTGTTGTACGCCGAAATAAGTTCTCCCACTTCATCTTTGCTTTGTATGTCGGTGACTGGCAGCGCTTGGGTATTTGACTCTGAAAATTGATCTTTTAGTTGCTTGAGTGGCTTAGTTAACGACCGCCCCAAAGCATAAGCGATGATGCTACCGAATAGAACGGATATCCCACTGATCGTTAGCAGCAAGTTAAACATCTTCTGTTTATCGTGTGAGGTAATCGCTTGGACTTGTTCAATGTTCTGTTCTTGCTCTTCCAGTAGATGTATCAAGTTAAGCTCAAGATATACCGCCCCAAGAGTAATATTTGATTGCTGAATCGGCGCTGCGATCTCCAACTGATGCTTGGAAAAGGAAACGAGAGTTCTGGATTCTTCTATTGCTTTCAAAATAAAAGGAGAGCGGTGATGAGGTTGGGCAAACATCCTTAGCTGAGTAGTGCCGTCGTGAAAGATTAGCCCTTCATTGTCAACAACATGTATTTTCGAGACATCTGGCTGGCTCAATGTTGCCTTAATTTGCTCATACGCTTGACTGATATTGTCTGTATAGAGTGGATCAAAAAGCTGTTTTGATAATAGCTCTGCATAAACCAACCCTTTTTGCTTAACGTAAGATTCTGTTTTTTCTTGAGAGTTGTTCGTGATTTGTTGAGTTAAGCTATTTGAATATGCATCGTAACCGTGCATGTATAACGCAAGATTTATCACCACAACAAACAAGACAACGAACATTGTCGAGCAAATGTATTTGGTTTCGAGTGAGAGCTTTTGAAACATCAATCCACCTTCGGTAACAAGTGAACTGACTTGCGCACTGTACTTAAGGAGGCTCGCATTTCTGGAGTAAGCGCGCTGAATTTTTTGGTGTTCTGAAACTTTTTAAGTGCGAGAGAGCCTTCGTGAGTTGTATCCATATCAAGCAGTATGGACGTGATTTTACGCTGTTGCTCTAGGCTCATGCTTGGAGAAGCGAGAATCAAATCCCTGGGTATTTCAACAGAACGAGAAAAAATCGCTAGTTTGTCTTTCATGTTCTCTGGCAAATCTTTGGGATTGTTCCAGTTGAAGTTACTGAATGCTCCTGCTGCAACTCTCTGTTTATATACCCATACAGATAGGTTGATTTCATTTGACTGAGCGAGTTGCTCATCAAGGAATAAATAACCAATGCTGTCTTTGGCCGGTTTGTCATCAGGAGAGGGAAGGTATTGCAGTTTTTCTCCGTGGTTCAGCAATGTAATCGCAGGTAGGTAATAGCTGCTGGTAGACGTGCGCTTTTCGAAAACAAGCGTTTTTCCGCGCAGGTCAGAAAGTGACTCAATGCCACTCTCTTTATTAGTAAAGAACACCGTATGATATTTTTGCAGGCCTTTTTTCCATCGTATAGCAAGAACTTGGCTATTAGACTCCTTTTCTAAGGTCATCGCATTAAAGGGGGTCGCCGTTGCAATTTGAACGGTGCCATTTTCAAGCGCAACCGCGAGCTGACGATAATTTTTAAATACCTTTACCGCCCCTTTTGCGTAACCATATTCAGTCATATTTTCAGTTACATACTGAGTAAGGGGCGTCGCTTTTTTGATTTTGCTTTGGGCTTTATTGGACACAATGCCAAATGTGAATGTTTTCTCAATATTTTCTTGTGCACTGACAACAAAAGGTGAACTCAGCAAAGTGAGTAATAACAGAGTGCAGGCAGGTTTCATCCGGCTTCAACTTCCTTCTGGTGCATGTCAGTAATATTTAGTATTTATCAATGTGCCGAAATCAATCTTAAAAACAGTATGATGTACAAATTTCGTTGTGTGCGCACTTTTTATAATGTGACTTGGTCACTTATTCCGTTCAAATAGTACCGAATTTGACGTTTATGTACAGGATGAATGTATCACCGTGAGTCTGAATTCACTGGATTCTTGGTCAAGCGCTGTATTGGCTGTGAGCTAATGCGCCTTATGTATCGCTATTTTGTACTAAGAAAATTTTTCCAATTGTTTTTGATACTTTTTCTCGAGAGCTTCATTGCCTGCTGCACGTTCAAGTTGAATCATGAGTTGCAAAGAGGGCTTCTTCACGCCATACATTTGATTGAATCTCATTAATCGAATTCTAGCTTCAGTATAATCACCGCTATCAATTTCTATTTTAGCGAGTTGCAAAATCGATTTTGGTCTATGAGGGTCATGATCGATAGCTCTAGTAAAGTAGTATCTCGCTTTGTCTTTATCTTGTGATTTTAGCGCACAAAAAGCTGCATTCTCATAGCTTGCTGGAATAAGGTAGTAATAAGGCTGCTCAATGGCTCGATTAAACATCTGATCGGCTTTTTCGAAGTCACCTCGCTTGCAAAGAAAAGTACCGTAGTTATTGAGCACATTTCCGTTTTTAGTGTGTTGGCGTAGAGAGCGTTTATACATCTGTTCGGCTTTAATATCTTCACCAACCGTTTCGTAGTAGTGAGCCATAGATAATTGCGCGCGATAGTATTGAGGTGCGTGGTTTAAGGCTTGTTGTAAGTTATCATGCGCGCGAATCATGTTACCGCCGTCTAAATAACCTAAGCCAAGTGCGATACGTGATTCTGCCATTGCCACAGGATCGGCTTTAACGACAGGGCTTCCATCTTCTTTCACCGTCACGCAACCCACGAGTGCAAACTGAGACAATAATATTAGTGCACCGAGCTTTGCTGTTTTCATTCTTTATCCCTACATCCCTGAATCTTTCTGCATGATATGAATTACTTAGCAAAAACCTATTGAGGAAAAAACACTATGCGATCAGGTTTGCAAACTGTTATGAAAAAGCCGCCATATGGCGGCTTGGTTCACATATTACATTTCGGTAATGATGAGTGCTTTGTTTGCTTATTTTGAAGCTAATCGTCTTTAGTGAAAGCATCTTCACTGAAGTGATCGAGATCGTACGGTGTTTGCTGATAAACACAGTAGTTCAGCCAGTTTAAAAAGAGGAGGTGTCCATGGCTTCTCCAGCTTGCAATTGGTGGGTTATCTGGGTTGTTGTTTGGGTAATAGTTGACAGGAATAGCGGGCTCCATACCTTCGCTTAAATCTCGGATATATTCATTATGTAAGGTGTGAGAATCATACTCAGGGTGTCCTGTGACAAAGACATTGCGTTTGTCTTTTGTGGTGGCCAAGTACACACCTGCGACATCCGATGTCGCTAAAATGTCTAAGTCAGTATGCTCTTCTAGAAAGTGAGGCGAAAAATCTGCGTAACGCGAGTGAGGAGCCAAAAACGTGTCATCAAATCCACGTAAGATAGGGTGAAATTGATGATGGATTTGGTGATGATACACGCCTGAAAGTTTTTCTTTACGCGTTTTTTTAGGTAGATCGTAGAGTAGCTTTAGTCCTGCTTGCGCAGCCCAGCAAACATAAAGAGTGGATGTCACATGATCTTTTGCCCACTCCATGATGGTTTTGAGATGATCCCAATAAATGACATCTTCAAATTGCACCAAACCTAATGGAGCCCCAGTAATGATCATGCCATCGAAGTTTTTATCTCGCACCATTTCAAATTGGCGATAAAACGTGTCTAAATGTTCAGTTGGCGTATTTTTACTCGGGCGGTTATCAATGCGCAGTAATTCGACGTTAACCTGTAGTGGGCTGTTTGAGAGTAGACGCAGAAACTGAGTTTCAGTCTCTATTTTTTTTGGCATCAGATTAAGGATCAGCACTCTTAAAGGACGTATTTCCTGACTCGCTGCACGCGTTTCACTCATCACGAAGATGTTTTCTGTCCTTAATACATCGGTAGCTGGTAATTGATCTGGAATTCTAATTGGCACGACTTTCTCTCCCTAAGTATAGTCAATCTAGACGTCTATACTTCTAAAGCTAACTTAATTAAGTTTAGATGTCGATACGAAATCCGACTTTTCAATCTACTCTTTACATTATGGTAAACCGTACTCGGGGTTGTCACACAATTGTGACTAAAGCAGAGTTTCTGATGAGATAGGTTTGAAACGCAGTGTGTACTATTTGCTGGTAATTATGCGATCACGTTAATATGTGAAGGTGACTTCGTAGTAAGGAAGTCTCAAATTAATGAGCCATACTAAAAACAATCAGCTCACCATTTTGCATTAATGTGCATATTTGGAAACATCGTCAGTGGAGGACATTATGTTCGGTATTTTCAAGAGAAAGACAAAGATTCAGAGCATCGCTCAAGAAGTTCCTTGCGTGCTACTGCATTCGTTTGGTGATAAAGACATTTATACGCCGGAAGAGATTGATCAAGCTCTTCAAAAGCTGGGTTATGATAAGAGCAAGGATATCAGTCATTATCAGTATGCGTATGGAATGTTTGCCGATGAAGCCTCTTACGAGCTCCTAGAACTAACGGATGAGCTAGGTAATTATGGTCATTTCCAACGTGAAGTAGGTAAGATGCTACTCAATACACCTGAGCCGATTGATATGCATATCTACTTTGAAATTTCTCGTCAGCACCAAAACGTCAGCCTTTCACCTGGTCATCAAAAAGTAAGCGAAAGTGATGGTGTGTAAACATCGTTAGTGGTATTCCATCGTGAGATGAGTTGGGTATAATGCGCGGCCTAATTATCCGGACATGTTGTCGGTTACATTTCTGTTGAGCGTTAATGCCTTATGTTCAAAATGCTTGTCTCTATGCCACCAATGTTGGCGCTGTCGATAGCGATTGTATGTGAAGTGATTGCCACTTCTTATATTCCCAAAACAGAGCAATTTACGAAAGTAATGCCGAGCACAGTCGTTTTGATTGGTTACGGCATCGCTTTCTTCTTGCTTTCCGTCACAGTGCAAACAATGCCTGTCGGGGTTGTTTATGCCATATGGAGTGGTGCTGGGATCGTTTTGGTTGCGACGGTTGGTTACTTTGTTTACGGACAGCGTCTAGACTTACCAGCCCTAGTTGGTATTGGGTTTATCATCGCTGGTGTGTTGATCGTAAATTTATTATCCAAAACAGTAGGGCACGAATAACGCCACTCTACTTGTTAAGTGAATAAGAAGCCGCAGCGAGAAATTGCTGCGGCTTTTTAGTGCAAATTCAATCGCTAATGGCGAGTATTGATATGACGTCTTATTATTGCATTCATCACGGTCGCATTATGTGATTGAACAATAGGCATTATTTAGCGAATTGAAAATACAAAGTTATGTTTCTTCAAACTTTAGGAAAGGGCAGTAGATAAATCACTCCGATAGATGTTAACGTGGCGACTCATCTTTACTGCTTTTTCATTCCCTACATATTTCTGCAAAGTTCTTATTGTGTAGTGTGTCGAAGAACCATAGAATCCGCGCGCTTTAATTTATGTTATTAGCGTTATCAATGATAAAAGTGCAGTCCATTATCATTGTTTTTATCACTTATAGATGGGCACATCTGACAATACTTACATGAACAAATACAAAAAGCCTGCATTCAAGGCCGAATTTCTTTTGCCTCGTTACTGGGGAACGTTAATTATCATTAGCGTGATGTACTTACTTAGCCTCCTTCCTTTTAAAGTTCAACTAGCTTTGGGACGCAAAATTGGTCGTTTAGCTATGCGACTCATGAGAAAACGTCAAGTTACGATCAGACGCAATCTTGAGCTTTGCTTCCCTCATATGGAAAAATGCCAACGCGAAGCAATTCTAAAAGACAACATCGACAATACTGGCATCGCACTTTTTGAGACCGCAATGGCATGGTTTTGGTCAGATAAACGGGTAAACAAACACGTCACGATAAAAGGCATGGAGCATCTAGAGGCTTTAGAGAAGTCAGGCAAAGGTGCATTAATGTTGGCCGTACATTCAATGAATCTAGAGTTAGGTGCTCGAGCTTTTGGCATTAAAAAGTCTGGAACCGGTGTTTATCGCCCAAACAATAATCCGTGCTTTGATTATTTTCAGTATAAGGGACGCTCTCGCTCTAATCGTACACTGATTGATCGTAAAAACGTCAAAGCCATGCTTGAATCACTTAAAACGGGTGAGCGGGTTTGGTATGCACCGGACCACGATTATGGTAACCGACGCTCGACATTTGCACCGTTATTTGCCGTTAAAAATGCTTGTACTACGACAGGTACAAGTTTGTTGGTTGATTCTACAGATTGCGCCATTGTGCCTTTTACGATGGTAAGAGGAAAAGACGGACACTATACCCTAACCATTAGTGCGCCCGTCGAAGGTTTCCCGAAAGAGGATCATCAACGCGCCGCCGCATTCGTGAATCAAATAGTTGAAACATCAATCATGGCAAGTCCGAGCCAGTATATGTGGCTTCATCGTCGGTTTAAAACTAGACCAGAGGGTGAGGACTGTTTGTACAAGCCTAGGCTCATCCCTAGCTTGGCATAGCATGTAGAGACTAAAAAAGCCCAAGGAACATACGAACCTTGGGCTTTTACTTTCTATTCGTTTCGCTTTATAAGTAGCGATCTTTTAGGTGAGCTTGAAAGTGTTTAGCATTCAGTGTTTCACCCGTGGCTTGTTTTACCAACTCATCAGTGGTGAATAAGCTACCTTTACTCCAGATGTTTTTCGAGAGCCAATTGAATATCGGAGCTAAGTCGCCAGAACGAATAACCGCATCTACATCGACGGTTTGTTTCATTGCTGCCATAAATTGTGCAGCGTACATCGCACCGAGCGTGTAGGACGGGAAATAGCCAAAACTTCCATCTGTCCAATGGATATCTTGCATACAGCCATTTTTGAAGTTTCCTTCGGTTGATAGCCCCAAGTACGCTTTCATCTTTTCGTTCCAGAGTTCTGGTACATCTGTATGTTTGATGACGCCGTTCATGAGATCTCGCTCAATTTCATATCGAAGAATAACGTGAGCAGGATATGTTAGTTCGTCAGCATCTACGCGAATAAAGCCTTTTTCTACGCGAGTGTAAATTTTGGCTAAATTGGCTTTTTCGAATTCACTACCAGAAAAATGGTTAGAAGCCAGTCGAGCGAGGTGATCGATAAACGCGCTGCTTCGTCCTATTTGCATTTCAAAGAAGAGTGATTGTGATTCATGAATACCCATAGAGCGAGCTTCTCCCGCGGGTGTTCCTGATAAATCTTTTGGTAGCCCTTGCTCGTATCGAGCATGGCCAGTTTCGTGGACAATCCCCATCAATGATTGGACAAACTCGTTTTCATTATAACGTGTCGTAATACGCACATCTGTCGGTACACCGCCACAAAATGGGTGGGTACTCTCATCAAGTCGACCGTGTTCAAAATCGAATTGAAGTAGCTTCATGACTTCCAAACCGAGCGCTTTTTGCTTTTCCGCAGGGTAGTGCGCAGTTGGCAATAAGATGTTGTCTGATTGTTGTTTTTCAAGCGCTTCATCGATCAAAGTAGGAAGCCAGGTTTTCACGTCAGCAAAAAGAATGTCTAACGACGCAGATGTTGTGCCAGGTTCATAAACATCGAGCATGGCATCATAAGGAGTCGTGCCATTTGCTTCGGCTCTAATTTGCGCTTCTTCCTGCGATAGCTTTACGACTTCAGCCCAGTTCTTTTCAAAACCAGCCCAGTCATTTTCTCCACGTTGTGTACGCCATGCATGTTCACATTTGGAGCCAGCAAGAGATTGAGCTTGAACTAATGATTCTGGTAGTAAGTTAGCTTGCTGCCACCCACGCTTCATTTCTCTTAGGATAGATTTTTCTTTTGTAGACAGCGTCTCTTCTTCTGCCTGAGCGAAAAGCTCTCCCAAGTGCGGTTGAGTCATTAAAGAATGGATATGTACATCGAGCTCTGCCGTGGCATTCGAGCGTGCTTCAGCGCCACCAGGTGGCATGACCGCTGCTTGATCCCAATCTATGATGGCAGATAGATGCTCAAAATTTGCCACTTTTTTGGAATGTTCAACGAGTTTTGTAAATGCGTTCATGTGACTACTCTTATTCTTTTGTTCTTTCCCTAAACACCCGATAACGGGTCCTTCATATGGTGTTGCACTAAGCAACCTGCGTTAATTTACTAATAATTAACAATTAACTCCAACCCATTGTCCATAAACTCACCCAGTTGTATAGCTCTCTTAAAAAAGAAGCTTGCGAATCTTGTGGATTGGCGGTATTGATGAAGGATTAACAATTAATTATCACGATAATATGGATATTTTGAATTTCGAGGCATTTATTATTGCCATTACGATTTTAACGTTAACGCCAGGTTTAGATACTGCACTTGTTATCCGTAACACTAGCCGATCGGGCCTAAAAGATGGATGTACAACCAGTCTAGGGATTTGCTTTGGCTTATTCGTACATGCTTTTTTTTCTGCGGTTGGTATCTCGGCGATTCTTGCGCAATCAGCAGAGTTGTTCCAAATCGTAAAAATGATTGGTGCGGCTTATCTTATCTGGCTTGGTTTGAGCAGTTTAAAAGCGCTAATGTCGTCGAAAGATGGATTGACCGTGACCGAGCAGATTCACGAAGTGTTTAATGGTAAGCGATCTTTTAGAGAGGGCTTTCTTTCTAACGTCTTGAACCCAAAAACGGCGGTCTTCTATTTGGCTTTCTTGCCACAGTTTGTGAATCCAGAAGGTTCACCCTTGCTTCAATCAATGATGATGGCATCTGTACACTTTGCTATTGCGATGGTTTGGCAGTGTGGTTTAGCTGGCGCGCTTAACTCGGCTAAAAATCTACTAAAGAATGCAAGCTTTATGAAGTGGATGGAAGGCGCGACGGGCGCAGTATTAGTCGCACTTGGTGTGAAGTTATTGATTGAAAAACCCGTTTAATGCGTAATATTTATCGATTGTTGATACTACTCGCTGTATTTATTGTGGGGATAGGTGCCGCTGTTGCTTGGCATACGTGGCCACAAGTACAGTTTGCGCAACGCGGCATGATCTGGTCTTGGCACTGGGGCTACTTCGAGCCTTTTGCTAATGGAATACAACAAACGCGAACTCAAGACACTAAACAGTTATTGCTCAGGCGTGTGTATTTGCATGACGCTATTGTCGTTTTTGTTTCGACAACTATGGACAATAAATTTGAGGTTGACGTTGTAAAAGAGCAAACCTGTGAACCTAAAACGACAACTTGGGCTTCGGTCTCTGTCAATCATCAACGTGTTAGGCATGTACCTATGGTGTGCGATGCGTTTGGGCAAGGCTACTTTTATCGCTACATCGGGAAACATCTGGAATCGATTGAGGTTGGTGTCGGCGACTCGTTTGTAACAGAAGCATTTTTAGACTGGCCGCTATCAGAGTTGAAAGCGGATCAATTCAAGCAAAAAAATGCGAAGTTTTTTGAAGAACGTGGAGAAAACGTTGAGCATCAATGGTTGAGAGATTAACCATTTAACCGAAGATAAATAAAGCCCGCTAAATAATAGCGGGCTATGTGTTTTTACCATTTCTAATGTGTTTTGCTCTCTGTGACTGGTAGTTTGTGACCGCAAACCTGCCGTTTCACTAAGCTTTCACTGCTTCAACTTCACCTGATTGCGATGTTGAGCTAAAGAACAGTTTGGTTTCTGCCAGTACGACGTGACGCAGTGCGATCAAACCAATTAGGTTAGGAATTGCCATCAGACCGTTTACGATATCAGCCAGTAGCCAAATCATATCGAGGTGAAGGAATGCACCAGATGCCACCAAGCCGACGAAAATCAGTTTGTATGGAAGCACAGCTTTAGTTCCGAACAGGAACACAACGCAACGCTCACCGTAGTAGTTCCAACCAAGAATGGTGGTAAAAGCGAAGAACATCAAACCGATTGAGACGAGCATAGGGCCAAATGTATCTGCATTTAAACCCACCGCAAAAGCATGAGTCGTCATCGCGGCACCTGCAAGGTCACTTTGCCATGCACCGGTCAGGATTAGAGCAAGGCCTGTCATGGTACAAATAATGATGGTATCGAAAAAGGTACCCGTCATTGAAATTAGGCCTTGTTTAACACAAGAGTCTGTCTTCGCTGCTGCTGCTGCCATAGGCGCGCTACCCAAACCAGATTCATTTGAGAACACACCGCGAGCGATACCTGATTGGATTGCCAACATGATGCTTGCACCTAGAAAACCACCAGTCGCTGCTGTTGATGTAAAGGCTGAAACCAGCACTAATTCAACGGCATTGAACAATTGGTCTGCATTCATGATGATCACGCTTAAACACGCCAACACATAAAATACAGCCATGGTAGGAACCACTTTTCCTGCAACGTTAGCAATGGATTTGATGCCACCCAAAGTTACGAAAGCAACCAAAAGAGTTAGTACAAAGGCAGATAGCTCACGGTTAACACCAAGAGATATCTCACTTGCATCCAGAATCGCGTTTACTTGTGGAAACGTACCGATACCAAAACAAGCAACACCCAAAGCAAACACTGCAAACATGATCGCGAGAGCTTTTGAGCCAACACCGTATTGCAAGTAATACATTGGGCCACCAATCATTTGGCCTTTATCATCGACTCTTCGGTACTTAACCGCCAACAAACATTCGGCGTATTTAGTCGCCATTCCGAAAAGGGCAGCGAGCCACATCCAGAATAGAGCGCCTGGTCCACCGAGTTTGATTGCTGTGGCAACACCAACAATGTTACCAGTACCAATTGTTGCTGAGAGCGCAGTACAAAGAGCTGCAAAGCTAGAAACGTCACCTTGAGTATTAGATGACTTATCTTTACTGAATACCATCGCTAGCGCTGTTGGGAGGTGTTTAAACTGGATCAAGCCAAGGCTAAAAGTGAAGTAAACCCCTGTACCTACTAGCAAAATAAGCAGCGGTGGACCCCAGACAAAATTATCGATGGTTTGTAGTAAAGATTGTAGGTTGTTCATGATTTCCCCTTAATAAAACAACTAATAAGGAGAAGAGGGAAAGGACGAGATCAACGATCTCTAAAAGAACTAAGCTATTGGTTGTAGGCGGGAAGGCCAAGCAAAATAGTTAGGTTGTAACTTTCCACTCCTCTGTCCTTTTGCCTGAGAGTTTCACCTTGCGTGAGTGCAAGACTTGCTCCTTCGGCGACCGATTTAACGGTTCTCTCCAGAGGTTCCTCCAACTACAGTCCCCGCTACCTAGGTAGCACCTGAAATAGTTAATTCTTCGGCGAGTTATGCTAATCAAATGTTAAAATTTGATTAATAACCACTCTCCTGCAGTCTTCATCGGAACAATTACTCAATTAAATGAGTAAAGGTTAGTTAATGATGCTGGTCATCATTAACGTGTGAACTCTATCATGTTTTTGGTCCATTTCAACACCCTATGTCAATTTATTTTCAATGAAATAACCTCATCAATTTTCATGAAGGTATGTTTGCCAATCTTTTTGTGCGAGTCACGGCATAAATAAAATTTATTGGGTTAGGGAATGGAACCCAAAAACACTTCAGAACGATAAATGTGTTTCGACCGTTACGACATAAGTTATTCAATTAAGGACACAAAATTGATTAAAATCGGAGCACTTATTTTAAAATCTACGCTAAGTTGACCTTATGGTACGTATAAATGGGTTACAATGAATCTTTGTGAAACAGTCTACGGACCTAGGCAGTTTTTCATGAGTGGACAAGGAGGCGGTATGACCAGATTATTAGCCATTGCGGTGTTGATTGCAGTAGCATTTGTGCTGTTTCGTTATCGAACCAATGAAAAAGTCCAAAAAGCGACCGTTATAACATTAATTGGCGCATTTCTGATTTATACAGCATCAATTATGTTTGCGGAATTGATCCGCTAGCAAAGTAAAAGAGTCCTTGGAGTAGTATACGGTGAGTTCTCAGAACAAAATGGAAGAGCAAGACGACGTAGTTGTCATTGAAGAGCGTGACAAACGTACGCATATCTATATCGCAATCGCTGCGGTGTTAGGCTTGGCATTTGGTGGCCTTGTTGGATCGGTTGTCACTGCGAACAAGTGGGAATCGACTTACCACGTATTAGAAGAAAAGTATCAAGCACTAACGCAAGATAAAACCCAGTTGGCATCTCAAGTAAAAGTGCGTGAAGAGGCGCTTGACCAAGAGATACAAAACCAAGTTAGTGAGTTACTCGCCGCGAAAGATGAAGCTCATCAGAAAGCACTTAAGAAGTTGCAAAAGCAATTGACTGAGGTCGAGAAGGTTAACTTGTCACTAGAGTCTCAATTGAAGCAGCAGGCAGATAAGATCAACACGACGAAGTCAGAAAATGAGAAGTTGAGTCGTCAAGCGGATATGCAAGCGACTATGTTTGAGCGGTCCCGCGAAGTATTCCAGAAAGAGCTAAAAATTTCGCAAGAATTAGAGTCTCTCGAGAAAGAACGGTCGAAATTATTACCTAAGATTGAGAAACTCAAGAAAGAGTGTGACGTATTTTTAGAAGGCAAATCTTGGGACGTGAAGTCGGACGCGTGTGATAAACATGACGAAGCTAATTCACGACTAAGTCAGGTCGATCAAATGATTGAAGTCTATAAAATGGACCTCAAACAAATCAAAGCAATAACGGAAGATATCGGCCTTTAAGTCTTTTGTATCCGATTTTTGAAAAGCAAAAGGAGCTCTTTAAGAGCTCCTTTTTCGTTGTTAGCTATGACTTTAAGGCTGCTCGTATATTAGATTCGTGAGGCGTCATAGCCTGAGGCGAGCAGGAGCTCTCGTTCGTGTTTAATCAGCTGAGCTCGATCTTCAATTAGTTCATTGAGTGCTTGAGATGGCTTACCTGCTAATGCTTTGAACGAATCAAAAGATTCCGCGGTGTCGATTTTATCAATCATCTGACTGATGACATTACGAGCCTCACACGGGTTACTCGTCGTTGTAAAGTATTCTACTTGCTTTGCTGCCGATTTCATCTCAGTTAATAGCTCAAGCGGGCTACTTTCTTTGGCTACTGCCATGTAGTTATCCAGCACGCGCTTTGCATAAAGCAGTTCTTTGAGGGGGATATCTCTTCCGCTCTCGATTAGGGATTCGCTAAGGATCATACTTGAGCTCATGGGCATTCCTTCTTATTACTACGCCGCTTTTGATGTTTCCTTGAGTCTAATTTATTGAAGTCACATTGGGAATGGGTAAAAAGCATTTTTAACGCATTTTTATTCATTTATGAAAACACGAATGCGATGCTTATCTGGATCGATAGCCATAAAATTTAACCCATACACTGATGTCGCTGGTGGTTGAACAAACTCAACACCTAGGTCTTTCCAGCGCTTGTAAATGCGCTCTAGCATATGACTATTGGGCACCGATAAAGACAACTCGGTGCCACCACCTCTAATTCCGCTGTAGGGTGAAAGATTATCTCTTTGCTTGAGTGTCAACGTTAAGCCTTCGGTCAGTGGAATAGCGGCGAAGGTTGGAGACAACTGCGTGACTTTGCGTTCGAACAGTTTCGAATAAAAAACTTGGCTTATGTGGATGTCCTCAACGTAGAGAACGAATGAATTGATAGTCAGCATGGTTTGTTCCTTAATCAATTAGAAATAGTAGGGGCAATCTAACGGAAAGGAACGACAGGAGTTGTCAGTAGAACATTCTCGAAGGTAAGTGACAGAATAAGAAAAAGGAGCCGTTTAGCTCCTTTTTATCAGCGGAATCATTGGTATTAATGAGTGTGTTTGGAAGAATACCAGTTGTTTTGATACGCTTTAGATGCAAATAATGCGTTTGCTTTTGCACGCTCGATAATAGATTCGTCCACCTCTAGCGGCTTCATGGTTTGGTCTTTAAAGTCGTACGCCAGGGTCGATATCTTTTCACCAGGGGAAAGCACAACGAGATTGTCGCGCGTTAAATAACCAAAGTTTTTGTCGTATTGCATCATTGCGCGTTCATCTTCGCGAGCCAGTGGCTTCGTTAAATCACGACCAATCATCGGTGTTTTAGCATCTACCCCAATCAGAGATAACAGTGTAGGCGGCATGTCTATGTTGTTTGCTATGCGGTCATCTTTACGTGGTTGAATGCCTTTACCAAGGATCAATGCTGGAATGTGAAAGTGCTTAACTGGAACAAGGTTAGCGCCAGAAACACGTGCATCATGATCTGCAATTACAATGAAAATGGTATCATCCCAATAAGATGACTTTTTCGCCTTTTCAAAGAAAGTGCCCAAAGCGTAATCGGAATATTTAACGGCGTTGTTACGCGTCATATATTTTGAATCGTATGGCTCAATTTTGCCTTTTGGATACTCATAAGGGCTATGATTACTTGACGTAAAAACTAAGCTAAAAAAAGGTTTGTCGCTTTTTGAAAGGCGTTCAAACTCTTCGTTTGCTTTGTTATATAGATCTTCATCACTAACACCCCAAGAGCCAACAAAGCTTGGGTTGTTATAATCGTCTTCTTCTACTATTTGATCAAAACCGTTACCAAAGAAGAAAGTTTTCATGTTGTCAAAGTTGGCTTCACCGCCGTAAATAAATTGCGTGTGATAGCCTTGAGCTTTCAGTAAGTCCGCGATGGTAAAGAAACCCGTTTGGCTTTTACTCAGCTTCACTACAGCGCGAGAGGGAGATGGAGGAAAGCCCGTGGTTACGGCTTCAATTCCACGAACAGAACGAGTACCAGTGGCGTACATTTGTGTGAACTGCCAACCTTCCTTCATGAGTTCATCAAGGTTTGGTGTTAGAGGCAAACCGCCCAAAGCACCGACAAATTGGGCGCCTAAGCTTTCTTGTAGCAAAATCACTAAGTTTTTATGTTTACCCTGGTAAGTCGCGGGGTTACTGTTCATGGTTGGGAGTAATGAAGGGGTGAAGTCGGACTTTGTTGATGAAGTGCGAACTAATTCCAACATCTTTTGAGTGTCCATTTTTCCGTAGAACTGCTCAGCACTCTTTTCTGACTTCATGCTATTAACCGCAAACAACAATGAGTAAGATGAGTTCAGTGCTAAGTCGTTAAGCAGTGGATCGTTAGAAAAGGCGACCATAGCAGGATTTAGCGGGCGGTGACCTAAAGATGAGCGAGCACCTGCAACCCCAAAAAGAACAACGAAAAGTGCCAATAGTGGTCGCCATTTCCAGTTGACCTGCTGCGCCTTATCGGTCAGTTTCTTACTCCACTTCCAACCTAAAGTGATGGTTAAAACTGTACCTAACGCACCAATAAACAGTTCTAATTTGTAGCCAGTCCAGAGCATACTCAAGACTTCTTTTGGGTAGATTAAGTATTCCACAAACAGGCGGTTTGGACGTAGGTCGTATTCCTGAATGAATGGCGCTGTTGCGAGCTCCATGTATACAAGCACCCAAAGCCCTAAAACCATCCATATGCGTAATATTCGCTTCCAACACTCTCCCATCTTACCGGTTAATGGCATGAAGGTTGAAAACAGTGCTGGAAGAATAAATAACCAGCAAAGCGTTGCAATATCTACGCGCAAACCTTGACCTAGGATGTAAATTAAGTCGTTTAGAGAGTCAATACGGTCAATCTGCCAAAAAGCTAGCAAAACTCTTGAGATAGACAGAAATAGAAGCGAAAACAAAGAAAAGGCAGCAATTGGCTGCAAAGGCCCCCACACAGAGCTCTTTGATAAGTTTTTCATATTTATTCGAATAGTTTAATTGTTATGTTGTGTTGTTTTTAGCAAAGCAAGCGTGAAATAAACGTGAATTATAATGTGGGTTTATGGTCGAGTAGTGTAAGTGTTGGTATGTCTATGTAAGGGGGAGGGGCGTTTGTGTAAAAAAAGAGCCAGTTGATAACACCAACTGGCTCTAGAGGTTGATAAAGGCATGATTACATTGCGGCTTTCTTCGCTTCTTCGACCCATGCGTCGAACTTTTTCTGGTTCGCTTTGATCCAACCATTTACATGAGACTCGATGTCCGCTGAGCTGTTCTTACCTTGGCTCATCATCATATTCTGAGCACTAACATCATTGATATTTAGTTTGATGATTTCAAATAGCTTCGCAGCAGCAGGGTTTTTTTCCGTAAACTCTTTATTGGCAACGATGCGCATAGAGTTCATCTCGAAGCCGTAGTTCTTACCGTTCTCTAGTGTCGTATCAATGTCCTTACGCTCACCAGGAAGTGAAGAGAATGGCACTTCTAACCACACAACATCTTTCCCTGGAACTAAAACGCCACTTACCCAGTACGGTGTCCAAGTGTAGTAAAGAATCGGATCGCCTTTTTTGTAACGTGAGATCGTATCAGCGATAATCGCCGCGTAGTTACCTTGGTTGTGTGTTACTGTGTCACGAAGTTTGAAAGCATCCAACTGATGCTCAACAACCATTTCACACCCCCAACCTGGGTTACAACCAGTTAAGTCCGCTTTGCCATCGCCGTTTGCATCGAATAGCTTCGCCAATTTTGGATCTTTTAACTGACCAATGTTAGTGATGTTATATTTTTCCGCGGTTTTCTTATCGATCAAATAACCTTGCGCAGCACCACTTACATATTGGCCTTTACGGAAGAACTTATCATCACCGCCCGACATCGTGTACTTATCGGCGTGAAGAGGGAACCAACCAACCGCTAAGAAAGTAGCATCACCTTTAGCAATAGAGGTGTAGCCTACGTTGTAGTCCACTTCTTTGGTCGGTTTAACATCGTAACCAAGCTCTTCAAGTGCGCGGTTTACGATCAACGTTTGAAATGTTTCTTCTGCAACGGTTGATTGAACAGGCTGAACAGTGACACCTTCACCCGGTAGTTCACTTGCCACACCATAAGTTGAAAATGCGATAGTACTTAGAGCTCCAACAGAGAGCGCTTTCTTCCATGAATTATTCATTGATGTTTCTCCTAAGTTTTAGATCGTCTTGGTTCGTCTTTGTTTTCAGTTTTAATAGGTATGAAACAGGACCTGTGTGATACCAGCGAAGTTTAGTGTTGCCCGCATTAACCCCTAACACCTGGGTGATACGGTCTAACAAAATCGCAAGAATAACGATGCCTAAGCCACCAACGGCAGCAAGACCCATATCAAGTCGGCCAATACCACGAAGTACCATTTGGCCTAAGCCGCCAACAGCAATCATTGAAGCAATCACTACCATAGAAAGTGACAGCATTAAGGTTTGGTTTACACCTGCCATGATAGTTGGTAACGCCAACGGTAACTGGATGCGATAAAGCATCTGTTTTTTGTTTGCCCCGAAAGAGTGGCCAGCTTCGATAAGCTCTTCAGGTACTTGCTGAATACCCAAAATAGTCAGGCGCACAACGGGAGGCAGGGCGAAAATGATCGTTACTACTACGCCAGGAACGTTACCAATACCAAACAACATAACAATTGGCACAAGGTAAACGAACGCGGGAGTCGTTTGCATTGCATCTAATATTGGCCTAACAAATTTGGCAGCGGTTTGGCTCCTTGCCAACCATATCCCCATTGGTAGCCCTATAAGCAAACAGAAGAAAACGGCGGTTAACACCAGTGCTAGCGTTGTCATCGCTTGTGACCACGCACCAATTAGGCCAATGAAAACAAGGGATACAAGAGTAGAAAAACCAAGTTTTACATTGGAAAACTGCCACGCTAGCAAAAACAAAATGAGTACCATTATAGGCGCAGGTGTAGACACCAAAGCAGTTTCAAACGACGTTAGAATAAAGTCGATTGGAACTCGTATTGCTTGGAAAACAGGTCGACCATGTTCCACCAGCCAGTTCAAACCGGACTCTACCCAGCTATCGAGGGGTAAAACCGCATCTTGGAATGGGTTCATAATATCGAATGGCGCTTGCTCTACAGTTTCTGAGTTGAGCCAATCATTACTTGGTGCGGCCTCTGTACCTTGCGACCAAGGATCATCTTGCGCAGGAGCAGTATTTGACCAGGGATCATTGTTAGTTTGCTCTGAAGACATCGTGTTAATCCTTATCTAGTGTTTGTAGAAGACGTGATTTAGTCACGACACCAAAGTAAGTTCCTTTCTCATCTACGACAGGCACGGCATAAGGAACACCAGCAACCAGACCCAAAATGTCATTAATTGACTGATCAGGCTGAAGAGTAACTTCATCCGGTAATTGAGCACTGGCTAACGAACGGTTTTCTTTATGAGCCAAACGTAGTGAATCAAGAGATACGATGCCAGAATATCGGCTAGATTTATCGACGACAATGCCGTAATCACGGTCGTGATCCATCAGAATCTGCATCGCAGAGCCTGGACCGTCATTTTCCGATTTCTTAAAAACAGCCGCTGGCTTCTTGCGCGCGATATCTTTTGCTGTCAAGACACTTGCGATGTTTACGCCGCGGAAAAACGCTTCGACATAATCATTTGCTGGACTGTGTAATATTTCATCAGGTGTACCAACCTGAACAACCTCACCGTTTTGCATGATGGCGATACGGTCGCCAATGCGCATTGCTTCATCCAAATCATGAGAAATGAAGACAATTGTGCGTTTGTCATCGTTCTGTAGACGAATAAGCTCATCTTGCATCTCAGAACGGATCAATGGGTCTAAAGCGGAAAATGCCTCGTCCATTAATAGGATGTCAGGATCACAGGCTAACGCTCTCGCTAAACCAACGCGCTGTTTCATACCACCGGATAATTCGTCAGGGAAAGATTCTGCATAAGGGTCTAAACCCACTCTTTCTAAGGCGGAAAGGGCACTTTTCTGACGCTCATTAACGTCGATGCCGGCAAGTTCTAAACCAAAGGCGGCATTTTCAATCACCGTCATGTGTGGCATGAGTGCGAAACTTTGAAACACCATTGAGATATTGTTACGACGAACTTCTCGAAGTTCATTTTCGGAGATGTGGGCGATATCTCTTCCTTTGAGATAAACACTACCTTTAGTCGGCTCAATGAGCCGGTTAAGAAGTCGAACAAGGGTGGATTTCCCGGAGCCAGAAAGGCCCATGATTACGAAAATTTCCCCTTCATTTATGGTGAGAGATACATCGTTTACGCCGACTGTTAAACCTGTCTGTTCAAAAATACCGTCTTTATCGACGCCTTTGTCGATAAGCGAGAAGGCTCTCTCTGGGTCTTCTCCAAACACTTTATACAGTCCCTTAACTTCCAGTATGGGATCCATGTTATCTGTCCTTTTTCGTGTGTTTATAACTGTTTAACGATTTGTACTCTAATTAATTTTAGTTCAACTTTCAACGAAAGGGGGTTGGTTAACTAGTTCTGCCGTGCATAGAGAGTTCGTTGAGCAAGGTATGTTCAATTCTTGTTTTTTATATTTAAAACAATTGCTTGTGATGTGTTTTTATCCGCCATAACGTTGCCCTGACGTAGGGTTGAATTTATTTTGAATTTTTTTGTACATTTCAACTCAACTCGCTTGCATAGATATAAGCTGTGATAGCTTAGAACTCTACATATGAAAAGGTTAGAGCTCTAATTTTTGATTAAGACTTGGTCCTGTGAAATCGGTTAGGTACTGTTATCCTTAGATTTATTTATTGCTTGATTTCACTCAGGGTGATATTTATCGCTGTAGTTTAGGCAACGTATGGAATAAAAAATGGAAGCCGAACAGTTAGAAGTGCTCAATTTCATTAGCCAGTACCCACCTTTTGATGACCTACCTGAAGAGCAGCTTAGAAAAATTGCTCTCAATGCCGAGGTTGCATACTTTCGGCAAGGAACAAAAATCCTTAACTTCGGAGATACGATCCGCGACTTGTATATGGTGAGAAGTGGGGCGGTAGAGATTTATCGGCGTAAAGGTGAACTTTACAACAGGATTGATGCTGGTGGACTGTTTGGTCAGATGGGGTTGTTGATGAACAACCGCGTACGGATGCCAGCCAAAGCGATAGAAGACACTCTCGTTTACTGTATTCCGGAAAACATCTTCAATGAACTTTGTGATGAGTTTGAAAACTTTGCGGACTACATGGAACTGGAAGATAGCGCGCGTTTGCGAAGCGCAATATCTAGCCGCTCCGAAAGCAATGACTTTACCACCGCTAAGGCACGTAAAATCTTAGCAAGAGATCCAGTAACCCTGGAGGCAACGGCTTCAATTCAGGAAGCTGCGATACTAATGGCAGAGGAAAATGTCACCTCTCTGCTCATTATTCGCCCGACAGAGGAGCTCACAGAAGAAGATGACGAACAGCTGCTTGGAATATTGACTGATCGCGATCTTTGCATTCGCGTACTAGCTCAGGGTATTGATACCAATATTCCAGTGAGTGAGGTCATGAGTTATGACGTGGTTTCATTGGATTATAACGCCTATGTGTTTGAGGCCATGTTAACCATGTTGCGTTACAACGTGCATCATTTACCAATTTTAAAAGATAAAAAGCCGATAGGAATTATTGGCATGACGGACATCGTTCGTTACGAATCTCAGAACAGCCTATTGCTAGTGAGCTCTATTTTTCAGCAAACCAGTGTCGAGGATCTCAAGCAGGTTTCTGAACAAGTAAAAGACTGTTTCGTAAGAATGGTCAATGAAGATGCCAACGCGCACATGATTGGTCGAGCCATGTCGGTTATAGGCAGTAGTTTCAAACAACGCCTCGCTGAATTAGCTGAGCAAGAGTTCGGCCCAGCGCCCATTCCTTATTGTTTAGTCGCAATGGGTTCAATGGCGAGGGATGAGCAGCTAATTGTAACGGATCAAGATAACGCGCTTATTCTCGATAACAGTTATGACGTTGAGATTCACGGAGAGTACTTTGAAAAGTTTGCTAAATTTGTTTGTGATGGTTTAGCGGCATGCGGCTATGCTTATTGTACTGGAGACATTATGGCTACCAACCCAGAATGGCGAAAAACTCGTGCAGAATGGGAAGAATGCTTTGGAAACTGGATAGACAATCCAACCCCTGAGAGATTGTTAAATAGTAATATCTTTTTTGATCTCCTCGGTGTGCATGGGCGAGTGAAGTGGGCGGAGCAATTAAGCAGCTTTATTGTGAGACGAGCGAAAAGAAATAACCGCTTTCTTGCTTGTATGGCGTATAACGCAATACGTAGGACGCCTCCACTGGGCTTTTTCAAAGACTTTGTGATGGAGAAAGATGGTCGTCATCGCAACTCGATTAACTTGAAGCGAAGGGGGACGGCTCCGTTGGCCGATTTAATACGGGTGCATTCTCTGGCAATCGGTTCGCGATCGCAAAACTCTTTCGACCGTTTAGATGACATTAATGATGCTGGCATTTTACCGAAAGGTCGAGGTTTGGATTTAAGGGATGCGATGGAGCTAATCTACATGGTTCGAATTCGTCACCAAGCCCTTGATATAGAAAATGGAGAAGAGCCAGACAACAATATTGAGCCGGAGAACATGTCTGAATTTGAACGTCGAAACTTAAAAGCAGCATTTCAAATTCTAAGTAACGCACAGAACTTCATTAAGTTTCGATACCAGAGAAGTAGCAAATGATGTGGTTCTCAAAAAAGGCAGAAAAAGAACATCCGTTGTTGGATACATCCCAGACGCCAGAGTGGTCAATGTTGTTCAAGCAACTCGCTAAAGAAGCGAAAGACGAGAGGCTCAAACGCTATTATTCGACACCGATGGTTAATGGGGAAACACCAATTGAACAAGTGCCATTTGTCTCGGTAGACTTTGAGACAACAGGATTGAACTCGGAAGAGGATGTCATTCTCACGATCGGACTTGTCCCGTTTACTATTGATCGTGTTCAATGTAATGGCTCTGCTCATTGGGTCGTTAACCCAAACAGAGAGTTAAACCACGAGTCTGTCATTATTCACGGTATCACTGACTCTGAGGTTAAAAACGCGCCGCAGCTGTCTCAGATCTTGGGTGAAATATTGGATGCGTTGTCAGGCAAAGTGGTACTTGTTCACTACAAGAACATTGAAAGGCAGTTCTTTAATAACGCCTTGCTAAATAGCATAGGAGAGGGGATACAGTTTCCTGTTGTTGATACGTTAGATATTGAGTATGCGATACAACGCCGTGAATGCAGAGGTTTTATCAATAAGTTGAAAGGCAAGAAACCCGGTTCTGTACGATTAGGGCACGCTCGTGAAAGATATGGCCTCCCTGCTTATCAACCTCACCATGCCCTGACGGATGCGTTAGCAACTGCGGAGCTGTTTCAAGCACAACTGCAGTATCACTTTAATCGAAACATGCCAATATCTTCGGTTTGGCAATAGGCGTTATTTATGGTGAAAACAATAAAATGCAATGAGAGATAGGGGGCTTTAAGATTATGATGGCGGATTGAGTAACCGCTTATAAGAACAATGTTTTATGAACATGTGCTTGGTAGTGATGAAGACGTTTCATTACTCGAACTCCGACGAAAGTAATTTAAACTTGGTCACGTATTTTTAAGGAGATTATCCGTGAGCACCGATAATAACGGTGGCATTCAACGCCCCGATGGAAAAGTAAACGCAATAGATACTGACTATCAAATTGGTCAGGATAACGTTGCGCTAAAGGTAGGCCCATTTGGCCTTGATATTCACAACCGTGTTTTTGCAATTTCTGGCTTAGCAATCGTCATGTTTGTTGTGATAACACTATTATTCCGAGAACAGGTAGAGCCGTTTTTTGCAGACCTACGAGCGGGTTTGTTACACAATTTAGACTGGTTTTTTCTCGCTTCAGGTAATATTTTTGTCATTGTCTGTGTCGGATTGATCTTCACACCATTGGGCCGTGTGCGAATCGGTGGTACTGAAGCAACACCGGATTACTCCTATGCCGGATGGTTGGCAATGCTATTTGCTGCAGGTATGGGCATTGGTCTCGTGTTCTTCGGTGTATCAGAACCGATGTCCCATTTTAGTTCTGCGATTGGTGGCGTGAGCGTTGAGAATGGTGTACGTACTGACTGGGCACCGCTAGGTGGTGCAGAGGGCGATGCAACTGCAGCTTCGGCATTAGGGATGGCTGCGACGATTTACCACTGGGCACTTCATCCGTGGTCAATATACGCGCTCTTGGCTCTTGGGCTGGCTATCTTTTCATTTAACAAAGGTTTGCCACTCACCATGCGCTCAATTTTTTACCCTTTGTTTGGTGAGCGTGTATGGGGTTGGACTGGTCATATTATCGATATTCTTGCAGTGGTAGCGACGGTTTTTGGTTTAGCAACATCGCTAGGCTACGGTGCATCTCAAGCCGCAACGGGTTTGAACTTCCTGTTTGATGTCCCAATGACCAATACGACGCAGGTTATATTGATTATTGGTATTACTGCGCTCGCTTTAATCTCTGTTGTGGCTGGACTCGATAAGGGCGTGAAAATCTTATCTGAAATCAATATGGGTCTTGCAGCACTGCTATTGCTATTTGTTATTGTTGTTGGCCCGACGATTGCGATTTTAACTGGTTTCTTCGAGAACATCGTTTCCTATGTGGCTAATATCCCTGCCTTATCTATGCCATTTGGACGAGAGGATGTGAATTACTCTCAAGGCTGGACGGCGTTTTACTGGGCGTGGTGGATTTCTTGGTCACCATTTGTGGGTATGTTCATCGCACGTGTGTCTCGCGGTCGTTCAGTTCGTGAGTTTATTATTTGCGTTATTCTTATCCCATCTTCAGTTTGTGTGTTATGGATGACGGCTTTTGGCGGTAACGCAATTAGCCAATACGTTAATGATGGCTACGAGGCGGTGTTTAACGCAGAACTGCCTTTAAAACTTTTTGCCATGTTAGATGTTATGCCATTGGCTGAGATAACATCTTTTGTCGGCATTATCTTAGTCGTGGTGTTCTTCATTACCTCTTCTGACTCAGGATCACTGGTTATTGATACTATTGCTGCGGGCGGTAAGGTCGATGCACCAACGCCACAACGCGTGTTCTGGTGTACGTTTGAAGGTTTGGTTGCGATTGCATTGATGTTGGGTGGTGGTCTAGCTGCTGCTCAAGCAATGGCGGTGACGACTGGTTTACCATTTACTATTGTTTTGCTTGTTGCAACGGTATCTTTGATAAAAGGTTTGATGGATGAACCTCGTCCAAAGGCGGTTTCTAAGAAATCAAAATAACTAGTATCAGCAGTTAAATTATTGATAAAAGCGGTATGCGAAAGCATGCCGCTTTTTTTTGGATTTCTATTTTTCTCTGAGAAATGAACAGCATGGAAAATGGTCTTATTCTGGTTGTTTTTTGTACTGCGCATTTAGGTGACTATTTAATAAATTAGACCTCGAACTATTTTAACTTTTGGTTAATAGGCTTGTTTTTGTGATATATGTCACAAAAATACCGATAAAAAGGCGGATTATTTGATTTTTAGTCGCGAGGGATGCCCATAATAAAAAGGAAATTTAATTAGACCTCAAAGGATATGTATTTTCACATGATCACATCAGCACCTTGGGTCCTTTATCCAGAGATTGGAGAAGACTCAAGTAAAAAATGGATTTTTCGTGAGCCTAAAATCTCTGATGGTGACGACATTTACAGCTTGATTGCAGACTGTCCTCCATTGGACATGAACTCATCTTATTGCAATTTCCTACAGTCTACGCATTTCAGCAAAACCAGTATTTTGGTTGAGCAAAAAGGCGAAATCGCAGGTTTCATTTCCGGTTATCAGAAACCAGACGAGCAAGACGTTTTATTTGTCTGGCAAGTTGCAGTCTCACCTCGCTTTAGAGGTCATGGTTTAGCATTCCGCATGTTGAAAGAACTTCTCACCCGAGAGGAATTAGGCGGTGTTAAATCGGTAGAAACTACCATCACGGAAGATAATAAAGCCTCTTGGGCACTGTTCAAAAAGTTAGATGCGATGAACGGCAATTCTGGCCAAGTAAGCACATTTTTGGATGAAGAAGCCCACTTTAAAGGCAAACACGATACAGAATATTTGTATCGCATTCCTCTCAAATAATCCTCAAACAATAGGAATTAAAAACGGTCTCATCATGGATATTTTCAAAAAGCAGGAATCCAACGTACGCTCATATTCAAACAATTTCCCGGTCGTTTTTCGTAAAGCGAAAGGCTGCTGGCTAGAAACAGAACAAGGTGAACGATACTTAGACTTCCTTGCTGGAGCGGGATCTCTAAATTATGGCCATAACAATCCAGTACTAAAACAAGCGTTGCTTGAGTACATTGAAATGGACGGTATTACTCACGGTTTGGATATGCACTCAGAAGCGAAAGCATCGTTTCTGGAAGCGTTGGATACTTACATCCTTAAACCAAGAAACTTGGATTACAAGGTTCAGTTTACGGGCCCAACAGGCACTAATGCTGTTGAGGCGGCATTGAAGCTGGCTAAAAAAGTAAAAGGCCGCGACAGCGTCGTTGCGTTTACTAACGGTTTCCATGGTTGTACTGCTGGCGCACTGGCTGCAACGGGTAACCAGCATCACAGACAAGGTAACGGTTCTAGCCTAAGTAACGTCACTCGTATTCCATTTGAAGGTTACGCTGGCGTAGATGGTCTCGCGCTGTTCGAAACCATGCTAAATGATAACTCTGCAGGTATGGATAAACCAGCCGCTGTACTTCTTGAAACTGTGCAGGGTGAAGGTGGTTTAAATGCTGCTTCAAACGAGTGGTTACAACGTTTGAGCAAAATCTGTAAAGCCAATGACATTCTTGTGATTGTCGATGACATTCAAGCAGGTTGTGGACGTACCGGTACTTTCTTTAGTTTCGAGCCGTCTGGTATCCAACCGGATATCGTGACGCTATCGAAGTCGATCGGTGGTTACGGTTTGCCGATGGCTGTCGTATTACTTAAGCCTGAGCTTGACCAGTGGAAGCCAGGCGAGCATAACGGTACGTTCCGTGGCAATAATCACGCCTTTATTACTGCTGCAAAAGCACTAGAAATTTACTGGGCAAACGATGATTTTGAAACACACATCAAGCAGTGTTCAGACAAGGTAAGTGCTGTTATTGACCGTTGTGTTCGTCGCTTTCCACAAATGTTTGTGCAGAAAAAAGGCCGCGGCATGATGGTTGGTATTGAATGTATCAATGGTGACATGGCATCTGAAATTGCGAAAAACTGTTTCGAGAATGGAATGGTGATAGAGACAGCGGGTCCAGACGATGAAGTTGTGAAGTTCTTCTGTCCACTAACTATCAGCGAATCAGAGCTAGATCAAGGACTAAGCATCTTTGAAAATGCAGTAGAGACTATCGCTGCGAAACATTTCAAACAAGCATCTTAATAAGGATTTTAATTATGATCGTCAGAACTCTAGATGAATGCCGCAACAGCGAACGACGTGTTGTTTCAGATAACTGGGAAAGTGTCCGCATGTTGTTGAAAGACGACAACATGGGTTTCTCTTTCCACATCACAACGATTTATGAAGATACAGAAACTCATATTCACTATCAAAACCACCTTGAATCGGTGTTTTGTATGAGTGGTGAAGGTGAGATTGAAGTTGTAGGTGGAGAAACGTACCCAATTAAACCAGGTACATTATACATCCTTGATAAACACGATGAGCACTACTTGAGAGCTTATAAGAATAAAGAAATGGTAATGGCGTGTGTGTTTAACCCACCGATTACTGGCGCTGAAGTGCACGATGAAAACGGTGTTTATCCTCTCGTTGACTAAAAGATGATGGTGGGGTGCTTTGCCACCCCACACTTAACTATCTCTTCTTTTTTCTTTTTAAAGTTACCAATCAAAAAAAAGGCTTATCATGACATTTACCGTAGAAAAAATCGGCGGTACATCAATGACAGCATTTGATGCTGTTCTCGACAATATTATTCTTCGTCCCAAAACACCATACAATCGTATTTTTGTCGTATCTGCATACGGTGGTATGACCGATGCGCTGCTTGAGTGTAAAAAAACCAGTAAACCAGGCGTTTATCAGCTTATCGCGAAACGCGACGACAAATGGGAAGAAGCGTTAGCGTACGTTGAAAGCCGTATGTTGCTGACCAATGAAAATATTTTTGCGGACCCAATGAATCGTATCCGTGCGGATAAATTCATTCGCTCCCGCATTGCTGAAGCGAAAAACTGTATCGCGAATATTTTAGAAACCTGTCAGTACGGTCAATTTTCGTTGCGCCAGTACTTGCCTCAAATTCGAGAGTTTCTCTCGTCTATCGGTGAGGCACATAGTGCTTACAACACAGCACTAAAACTAAAAAATATGGGTATTAACGCTAAGTTCGTTGACCTGTCTGGTTGGGATAATCAAGCGCCAAGAAGCCTTGATGAGTCGATCAGTGACGCGTTTGCTGATATCGATGTATCAAAAGAACTGCCAATCGTGACAGGTTATGCTTACTGTAAAGAGGGCCTAATGCACACTTATGACCGAGGTTATAGTGAGATGACATTTAGCCGAATTGCAGCAATAACAAAAGCGGATTTAGCAGTAATTCACAAAGAGTACCACTTGAGCTCAGCAGACCCACGCGTTGTTGGTCCTGAAAAAGTATTACCAATTGGTAGTACAAACTATGACGTAGCAGACCAACTTGCGAACCTTGGCATGGAAGCGATTCACCCAAATGCCGCTGCGGGTTTGCGTGAAAGTGGTATTGAGCTACAGATTAAAAATACATTCGAACCTGAACACGAAGGTACTTTGATCTCTTCAAGCTACCGCCCAGAAGAAGACAAAGTCGAGATTATCGCAGGTAAAGAAAAAGTATTTGCACTGCATTTGTTTGACCAAGCAATGGTGGGAAAAGCCGATAACGTTAGTTATGAATTGATGGAAATCATCTCCGATGCTCGTGTAAGTTTGGTTGGTAAAGAGATGAACGCGAACTCTATTACTTATTATCTAGGTGGCAGTACTGATAGCTTAAACAAAGTATTGTATAAAGCCGAGAAACGTTATCCGAATGCCTCGATTAAAGGCCGTATGGTCGCGCTTATCTCAGCCATCGGTTCACAAATTGATACCAACAAGACGTTGGCAAAAGGTGTACTTGCATTGATGAATAATGGTGTTACGCCAGTTGCACTGCACTCATCATTGAGAAATGTAAATGTGCAATTTGTTGTCAGTGATAAGGAATACCAGCACGCGATTTGCGCATTGCATGATGAGTTTTTCCAAAGTAGCAGTTTAGCTAAATCGGTTAATGTGGCTTAGTTTATCCACGGTTAAAATACAAAGGAGAGCAGGTTAGCTCTCCTTTTTTTGTTTTTCAGTTTGTACTCACAATGCCCACTTTGTATAGGCTAAACAGGCGATTTAAGTAAGTTCCTATGTGGCGATACACATAAGCCAGCAGAATGGTCTGCTGGCTTAATGTTACTGATTAACTAACGTTAACTTAGTTTACTTAAACTTGCTGATTTCTTGTTCAACTTTGTCTAGTTGTTGCAGCTTCTCTTGCATTTTTAGAGAGTCGTAGTTTAGTGAAGCAGGGTTCATCGCTGTGCCACGTTGCATTGGGTATTCTGGAAGTGTTTTAAAGAACTCTCCCACAACGTCTTGTACAGGTACAAATAGCCACATGTTGTCAGCCATCCAACGCAAGTACATTTGTGATTCGCTTGGGCCTTTTTCGAATGGGTCAGCACGTAGATGGATGATTTTAGGCCAGTTCGGAGCAAAACGAACTGCGTTACTTAGGTTCCCTTCAAGCGTTGCAAAGTGAAGTTTCCAGTCATTCCAGCGGACAGCGTTTAATTCACCATTAGACGTAAAGTAAAGCAGCGACTCACGAGGGCCTTTTTCTTCCTTACCTTCAAAGTATGGCATGAAGTTATAACCATCTAAATGTACACGCCACTCTTTGCCATTTGCTTTGTAGCCTTCTGCCAGTTTTTCTTTTACATCAGGTACGCCAGCAGCTGCCAATAATGTAGGCAACCAGTCTTGGTGTGCCATCATTTCATTGATCTTGGTTCCTGGCTTAATGACGCCTGGCCAACGAACCAGTTGAGGAACACGCATACCGCCTTCCCAAGTTGTACCTTTTTCACCATGGAATGGTGTTGCGCCACCATCTGGCCAAGTCATGGTTTCTGCGCCGTTGTCCGTTGAGTAGATAACGATAGTGTTGTCTGCAACACCTAGCTCATCCAGCTTGTCGAGTAAAACACCTACATGGTCATCGTGTTCCAGCATACCATCGGCATAAATGCTTACACCTGATTTGCCTTGGTATTTTTCCTGCAAGCGAGTCCAAACGTGCATACGAGTGGCGTTATGCCAAATAAAGAAGGGTTTATCCGCTTTAACTGATTTTTCCATAAATGCCAAAGAGCTTTCTAGGAACTCTTCATCTGCGTGCTCCATACGTTTTCGTGTCATCGGGCCAGTGTCTTCAATCTTACCGTCGGCATAAGACTTAATGACACCACGAGGGCCATAGTTTTTACGAAACTCTGGGTCTTTAGGGTAGTAATAAGTTTCAGGCTCTTCTTCTGCGTTTAGGTGGTATAAGTTACCGAAGAATTCGTCAAAGCCGTGTTTTGTCGGTAAGTGCTTATCTTGGTCACCTAAATGGTTTTTACCAAATTGACCCGTCATGTAACCTTGTTCTTTTAACAGGTCTGCAATGGTTGGCGCCCAATCAGGTATGCCGTGGTCAGATCCTGGCATACCAATTGTTAACAAACCCGTACGAAATGGCTCTTCACCCGTAATAAAGGCAGCGCGACCAGCAGTACAAGACTGTTGTCCGTAGTGATCTGTGAACAACGCACCTTCATTCGCGATACGGTCGATGTTTGGCGTTTTGTAACTCATCATACCTTGGTTGTATGCGCTGATATTCCAGTAGCCGATATCGTCACCAAAAATTGCCAGAATATTCGGTTTGTCGGCTGCCATAGCAGCACTGGACGCCGCTAACAGTCCTGCGCCTACAGCGATTTTGCTCAATTGATTTGCCATAAAAACTCCAGATTGTTGAGAGTAAAGATAAGCACAAGTGAGCCTTATGCTTAGTTGCTGCATAAGTTAATGATGTATATAGAAAAATCCTCTTATACTCGATATAACCATAAGTTATTGCTAGGTTGTAACCATTTGTTAATTAAAAAGAAATAGGATTGTTCTGTTAGTTTGTAGAGATTCGTAAAGTAGATTTAGATCACTTAAGAGCCTTATTTTTATTGCGTAGTAGAAGAGGGGATGGAAATGAAAAACAATAGGATGCTCGCTTATTTTACGGTCCTAAAGCAATACTAAAGTCGTTATGTATTGCTTGTAATTATTTGTATAACCAGTGATTTAGTGTCTATATTGATTTAGGTTGTACATTATAAATATAAGGATATCTATGAGTCAGTGGGTAGGCCGGTTTCGCATTTTATTGCTGGTCAACGTTGTTGTCAGTTTTATGGCTTTTTCTCAAGAGTTATTCACAGAGAAACCAAATATTCCTTCAGGCTTAAATCCAGAATATGCTGGCACACAAGCTTGTATAGATTGCCACCAAAACGAGGTGGAGGCCTGGAAAGGGTCACATCACGATATGGCCATGAAGCATGCAAGTACAACCTCTGTGCGTGGTGATTTTGATAACCATGTTGTAACGCACAAAGGAATGCCTAATCGTTTTTTTAAAAAAGGCGACGAATTTTGGGTCAATATTCAAGGTGCTGACGGGCAATGGCGTGACTATAAGATCAGCTATACATTTGGCTGGGAGCCATTACAGCAGTACATGGTCGAGTTTGAAGATGGCCGCGTGCAGCTTATTCCTTTTGCTTGGGACACAAGAGCTAAAGTTGAAGGGGGACAGCGTTGGTTTCATCTTTATCCAGAAACGACAACAACGGATGAATTCTATTGGACCAATACCGGGCAAAATTGGAACTTCATGTGTGCTGATTGCCATTCAACGAACCTAAAGAAGAATTACGACGCTGACAAAAACACTTACAACAGCTCATGGTCAGAGATTAATGTGGGATGCGAAGCATGCCATGGTCCCGCTAGTCAGCACATAGAACTGGCCAAGAAATACAAAAATGCTGGCACTTCTTTTGAGCATGACAGCCATTATGGCTTTGATCGAAATTTGTCTAAAGCAGTGTCGGATTGGGTGTTTGAGGAAGGCCATAGTACGTTACAGCCGAAATCAATTGAAGCAACCAATCAAGTGCAAACATGCGCTCAATGCCATAGTCGCCGAACCCAGTTAAATGAAACAGGTGATCATGTTAAAGGTTCTTTTTTTGATAAATATCGCTTAAGTCTTATAACACCTGAACTCTACTATCATGATGGACAGATTTACGACGAAGATTATGTTTATGGTTCGTTTCTTCAATCTGAAATGGCGGAGAAGGGGGTCACGTGCACTAATTGCCATGATCCACACACGGCAGAGTTAACGATCCCAGAAGAGGCAGTATGTTCGCAATGCCATATTGCATCGGAATATACACCTGAAAAGCATACCTTTCATAAGGCTGGATCTGAAGCATCGCAATGTACGACTTGTCACATGCCAGAAACGACTTACATGCAAGTCGATCCTCGTAGAGACCACAGTTGGCATATTCCACGACCGGATTTGAGCAAACATATTGGAACGCCCAATGTTTGCATGTCATGCCATGAAGATAAAAGCAATCAATGGGCCGATGAACAGATAGCAGAATGGTACCCGAATTCGAAGTATCGTAATCAGCAACATTTTGCTGTCGCATTTTATGCGGATTCAATTGGTCATCAAGGAGCAGCAAATGCGTTGGCATACTCTGCTCAGGATTCGTCGTTAAAAGACATTATTCGTGCTTCAGCCCTGGAGAGAATGGGGGGCAATACTGACCAAAATACAACAGTATCTTTGGCTAGGGCCGTTAAGAATGAGAATGAAATGGTTCGATTAGGGGCAATTTCAGGCTCGTCTGGTTATGAATTTCATGATCGGTGGCGGATTCTAGAGCCATTGCTTGGTGACCCGGTGCTTTCAGTGAGAGCGGAAGCTGCCTCGGTGCTGGTAGCGAACTACGCACAAATGACCCCTTTACAAAAAGATATCATTAAATCGCCTTTAGAAGAGTACATGGAAATTCAAGGGTTTAATGCCGATCGTGGTTTCGGAAGAACCAATTTGGCGAATGTGTACCGCAGCTTAGGTGAAATCGACAAAGCGGCCGAGCTGTATAAACAAGCGATCAGCATCGAACCCTATTTCGAAAATAGCTACGTTAACCTAGCAGATTTGTATCGTCACCTAGGTAAAGAAGAAGCTGCGCTCACGGTGCTACAACAAGGGATGAAAGCTCAACCTAAATCCAGCACATTACCATACAGCGCAGGTCTTTCTTTGTTACGTCAAGGCAAAGCCGATGATGCGAAAAAGCTACTTAGACGCGCCGCAGAAGTTGGTGAAACTAATGCGCATTATTGGTACGTGTACGGTCTAGCTTTAGAAAAAAGCGATGTTCTAGAAGCCAGTAAAGCGTTGCATACAGCATTTGAAGTCGGTGGCAATCCACAACACTTGTTTGCTCAATGCGAGGTTCTAGCGAGAAATCATAAAAAAGGTGCTGTCGCTTTTGCTTTCGATAGGTGCATACAAGAGCTTAGTCACTATGCACCTAAGCAAGCTATTGATCAGCTTAAAGCCTCTATTGTTGGGGTCAATAGGAGCTAATTACCAAAAGTGGAGCTTTTATCGCTCCACTTTTTTCTTACTTAGTTTAATCAGCGTCTTTCGCTAATCTCAGCCCCATGTCGGACATGATGACTGACTGGCTAGCAAAATCGCGACGATAGTTTTCGGATTCGTCAGCATCATAGGCAAAGCTACCACCTCGTACAGACTTGTGTGCCAGGCTTTCTTTTTCATCTTTTGCGTTTACCGGATTATCACTTGGTGCTGATTTGTAATAGCCTTCATCAAACGCATCAATAACAAACTCACCAACATTACCCGTCATATCGTATAAGCCAAGCTCATTCGGTTTTTTCTGACCTACCTTGTGTGCCTTATTGTTTGAGTTACTGGCATACCAGGCAACGTCGTTAATATCATCAGACCCCGCGTAAGTGAATCCTTGACTTAGATTCCCCCCTTTCGCTGCAAACTCCCATTCTGCTTCGGTGGGTAAACGATAGTGCTCTCCCGTTTTTTCATTCAATTTCTTTATAAAATAATTGGCTTGTTGCCAGCTAATGTTATTTACGGGCGTATTTGGGTTTCTAAAATAGCTCAGAGAAGATCCTGTAACCGATTCGAATAACTCTTGGGTTACCTCAAATTTTGCCAAATAGAAATCATCCACGCGAACGGTACGAGCCGGGCGCTCGGATTTATTTGCTGATGGATTATCCGAGCCCATCATAAATTGTCCACCTTCAATAAGAACCATATCTTGATCGATTTTTTGAGCAAGAGGGCTAGGTTGTGTTGTTGCACATCCAGTCATAATTAGCGAAATCGAAATAGTGGCACCAAGGTAAAGAGTATTACTTTTGGAATGCTTCATAGGGGAGCTCCATCAACATTTATGATCAAAAAATTTTATCAGGCAAGTCTATGAAAAACAGTTATACACACTATAACAAGCGCCACGAATAATTGAACATTATCATCACACTAGGCGATTAACTTAATGATTAGTCTTAACGCCGTTGGGCGCAGGCTAGCAACTAAGAAGGTGATGAATGCACATAACTCAAGGTCCGCAGTTCAATGGGAAAGCATCCAAGCGATTACATGTCATGGCGAAACCTATCGGTGCAGTGTGCAATATCGATTGCACCTATTGTTATTACCTAAGCAAACAAGATTTACTTGAGTACAAGCCAGGCTGCTCACCAGTCATGGATGAGGAAACGCTAGAGACCTATATCCGCCAATATATAGCGGGACAGAATACACCTGAAATCATTTTCTCTTGGCAGGGTGGTGAGCCGACAATGCTAGGTTTGGATTATTTCAAGACAATTGTTGAGCTACAGAATAAATACCGTCCCGATGGCATTACGATCTCCAATGATCTCCAGACTAATGGCACACTGCTTAACGATGAATGGTGTGAGTTTTTAAAGGCGAACAACTTTCTCGTCGGTTTAAGCATTGATGGTCCAGAAATGATGCACAACGCTTATCGAACAAACCGAGCTGGTAGAGGCACATTCCGGCAAGTTATGAATGCGGTTGAACTATTACATAAGCACGAAGTAAAGTTTGCTACGCTCACTTGTGTTAACAACTTGACCAGCCGTAACCCACTTGAAGTGTACCGATTCTTGCGAGATGAAGTACGCTCCCCTCAAATGCAGTTTATTCCAATAGTTGATCAGAAAACATTCAGAACAACCGCCCCTCAAACTTGGGAGCCAAACGAGCAACTAAAGCAAGGAGATAAACGGTTGATCCCAGATCATAAAGATGCCGTTGTTGAGCCTTTTTGCGTTGCGGATGAAGCATGGGGAAATTTTCTGATCGCGATTTTCAATGAATGGGTTTTACACGATATCGGCAACGTGTTTGTTCAGTACTTTGAAGCCAGTATCGAAACCTGGATGGGCAGAAAAAACCCACTGTGTACGTTAGGTGAAATCTGCGGGAAAGGCTTAGCAATGGAGCCTAATGGTGATGTGTTTGCGTGTGATCATTACGTGTACCCAGAATATAAGGTTGGAAACATTCATCACGAAAAGCTCGATACGCTCGCTTATAGCTCTGAGCAGCAGAAATTTGGGTTTGCTAAAAGTCGTACGCTGCCCCAACAGTGCCTTCAATGTGATTATCAATTTGCATGTTTTGGAGAATGTCCCAAAAACCGTTTTATCCGTACTAGGCAAGGTGAGCCTGGTCTTAATTATCTCTGCGCGGGTTGGAAGAAGTTTTTTACCCATGTTGATCAGTCGATGGCGTACATCTTACGAGCGACAGGTAACCCAGTGGTTCACGGTAAATACAGTGACCAGATTCTACGCCAGCAAGCTACTCAAACACAGACTGTGTTTGAAATGAAGTTTTAAGATAGTCACTACGCCTGCTACAGGCCCGGAAATGAAAGAATATAGGTTATTGAATGCAAAAAATTAAGCTGCTCTCTAAATCATTACTCGTGATCTCGATCGGCATTGCTACGAGTCAAGCCGTGGTGGCACAAGAAACAACATTGCTAGACCCAGATCAAGTATCGCCGACAACGGTTGTCACTCCACAAGAAGCTCAAATGACACCGGCGCAACGAGTCGAAAAGCTGTCTTATGATGCGCAAAATAAAAAGTTGTCTTCAGAAAAACGTATTGATGCTTTACGTGAGTTAGCCAACTATCCAAGCCAAAATGCATTGGTTGCAGTTGCGCGTGGGTTGCAGGATGAAGATGCAGGTATTCGCGAAGCTGCGATCGTGGGAGCACAACCATATATGATTGAGCACCGTTGGCGTTTGATTTCACCATTATTGAGTGATGACGCCGCCATGGTGCGAATTACAGCAGCGATTAACCTCGTTCGAGATTACGCCAATTTGAGTTCAGAGCAACAGCAGTCACTTGAAGGGCCTGTTTCAGAGCTGACAGTACACTTGTCCAGTAAGAACGATAATGTTTCCAAGTTATTACTTGCAGACGTTTACCGTTGGCATCGTGATTGGGATAAAGCGGCGCTGATATACCCAGAGTTAACTAAGCTTGAGCCAAACAACTCTCAAGTTTGGTTAAGCTATGCAGACAACTTCCGAGCGCAACAGCTAGACCAAAAAGCTATCAACGTGCTTGACGAGGGTATCAAGCTAAATTCAGAAGATGCCTCGCTGCATTATTCTAAATCTCTCGCTTTGGTTAGATTAGACAAAAAGAAAGAAGCGGCGTTTGAAATAGACAAAGCTGCGACGATGGCAAAGACGAACAGTTACTTTTGGTATTTAAATGGTGTTCTGCAAGAAGAGTTAGACTTGAAGAAGTCTGTCAACGCTTTTGAGCAAGCGTATTTGATATCCGGTGCTCCAGAACAATTGTATGCCGTGTGTGACATCTATGTCAGATACGGCAACCCTAAAACGGATGACTGTTTAACAGAGCTAACGAAGGTCGCTCCCGACTATGTTATTGAAGAGCTCAACCAGAAAAAGGGACGTAAAAGTGCCTCTACATCAGTTGAAGCCAATGAACTTAAACTCTAATCGGTAAATTCCATGTTCCTATTTCAATAAAATAGTGAACCAATTTAGTGACGGTGTCACTCTTTGGTGGCCGTTGGATATGTCAGTTCAATATGCGCCTGTTTCAATTGAACTATACTTTTGATTGGATTCGCACCTAGCACCTCAATATAAGGAATTAAGATGGCTATAAAGTTAAAGACGATTGTCTTAGCAACAGGTTTTGCTCTGTCTAGTTACGCTGTTGCTGCTGATATGCAAGATCCACTTCCGTCATGGAACAACACTGACGCTAAGCAAGCTATTATGGCGTTTGTTACGAAAACAACGACCCAAGGTTCGGATTCCTATGTTCCTGAAAGCCAACGAATCGCGACGTTTGATAATGATGGAACACTTTGGGCAGAAAAGCCTGTTTATCTACAGTTGTTTTTTGCGATCGATAGAGTAAAAGAAATGGCCTCTGAGCATCCTGATTGGAAGACAACCGAACCCTTTGCTTCCGCATTAAAAGGTGACATGGAGGGGATTGGTAAACAAGGACTCGAAGGTGTAATGAAGCTTGTTATGGCAACCCATTCTGGAATGTCTACTGAACAGTTTCATCAAGAAGTTAAGGAATGGTTGAAAACGGCTGTCCATCCAACAACGGGTAGACCATACACTGAAATGGTCTATCAACCTATGCTCGAACTGCTCGACTATTTAAGAGCTAACGACTATCAGACCTACATCGTTTCTGGAGGCGGAATTGAATTTATGCGCGTTTGGGCGCCGGAAGTATACGGCATTCCAACGCAAAACATCGTGGGAACGACGTTAAAGGCGGAATATCAAAGTGTTGATGGAAAACCTACCATCCAACGCATGCCGGAAATAGACTTTGTCAATGACAAAGCAGTAAAGCCTGTGACGATCCAAAACTTCATTGGCAAACGTCCGGTAATGGCGTTTGGTAATTCTGATGGTGATTTACAGATGTTAGAGTGGACGAAAGCAGGTTCAGGTCCAAGATTTTCTGCGATTATCCATCACACGGATGACAAGCGCGAATGGGCGTATGATAAAGATTCTCATGTTGGTAAGTTAGATAAATCGTTTAAAGTAGGTGAAGAGCAAGGTTGGCTATTTGTCGATATGAAACAAGATTGGAATCAAGTGTTTAAAGAGAGCACTAAATGATAATCTTTGTTTGACCATAAATTGCTGCAACCAAACAATTGCAACGAAATAAAAGGCCTCACAATTGAGGCCTTAGTTAATTCCACAGTAGCTTCGATACCTAGGGTCTAGTTTCTAGGTTGCTGTGTCATTGTTTCTACCACTTTTTCAATACTTAACGAGCTACCTTTCGTTGCAGGGAACTCCTTAAATGTCTCTAGGAACTTACGCACGATAGCTTGAGCAGGAACGAACATCCACATTTGATCAGCGTAAAAATGTCTGACGTAAAGTGCTGCATCTGGACCGACCTCAAATGGATCCATACGAAGGTTTACAATCAAAGGCCAACTAGGTGTTTTGCGGTATGCCTCATTAATGGCACCCTCCATAATACTGAAGTGGATCTTCCAGTCTTTATAACGAACGGCGTTTAAATTACCACCAGCATCGAAGTAAAAGATTTCTTTGCGTGCGCCTTCATCAGCTTTACCAGTCAGCAGATCAAGTTGGTTGTAGCCATCTAAATGTGCTTTAAAGGTTTTGCCCGCTGCTTTATGACCCTTCAATAGTTTTTCTTTCACATCAGGTTCGCCCACAGCTGCTAGTAGAGTTGGCATCCAGTCTTCTTGTGAAAAGATATCGTTGATAACCGTTCCTGGTTTAATGTTTCCAGGCCAGCGTACCATCATCGGAACGCGGAATCCGCCTTCCCAAGTCGTACCTTTTTCGCCCTTGAACGGTGTAGTACCACCATCTGGCCAGGTAAATTTCTCAGCGCCATTATCAGTACTAAAAACAACAATGGTGTTATCTGCTACGCCTAGCTCTTCAAGTTTATCAAGCATGACACCTACTTGATCATCTAGGTCCATCATGCCATCGGCGTATAAGCCGTAACCTGACTTCCCTTGATATTCTTCACTCAAATGTGTCCAGACGTGCATACGGGTTGAGTTATGCCAAATAAAGAATGGTTTGTCTTCTTTTACTGCTTTTTCCATAAATGCCAAGCTAGCATCCATGAACTCTCGGTCTACGTTTTCCATACGCTTACGAGTAAGGGGACCTGTGTCCTCGATTTTGCCATCCGCAGTCGCCTTCAACACGCCTCGAGGTCCGAATTTTTTACGAAACTCTGGATCTTTTGGATAAAACTCAGACTCAGGCTCTTCTTCCGCGTTTAAATGGTATAGGTTACCAAAGAACTCATCAAACCCATGGTTAGTTGGTAGGTGCTCATCTTGATCACCAAGGTGGTTTTTACCAAACTGACCAGACACATAGCCGTGATTTTTAAGTAACTCTGCGATAGTAGGATCTTTCGATTGAATACCCTCTTTTGCGCCGGGCATACCAATAGTCAATAGACCGGTACGAAACGGATGTTGACCCAGAATAAATGAGGCTCGTCCGGCAGTACAACTCTGTTGTGCGTAAGCGTCTGTGAAAATGGCACCTTCATTGGCGATTTTATCAATGTTAGGAGTCTTCCCTCCCATCATACCATTGTGATACGCACTAATGTTGTATACACCTACATCGTCACCCCAGAACACAAGGATGTTGGGCTTATCGGCAGCAAAGGCTGTGGACGCAGCTAATGTACCGACCAATGCCATTACCTTTTTAATCGAGTTTCGCATGAAAATCCTCCGCGATAAATGAATCCATTATCGTTATATAACGTTACTAATTGTGTTCATCATGGCGAAGTCGAGTGAGATGACACCAAATGAGACAATGTAGTCAGTTGAATATAGTAGAGGTTTTTTGTTGCTTCCAAGTAATCCCTGTTTTTCAAAAATGTTAACTAACATGGACTAGACTTTAGTGTGTTTTAAGTGTGATAAGACGCACTTACAGGATTAAATTTCAATGAAAGGCGACACTATGAAAAATAAACTAGCAACTATCCTGTTTCTATGTATCCCGTTAGAAGTGGTTGCGGAAGAGACACCAAATGTCGTGGTAATGTTGGTTGATAACCTTGGGTGGGGGGAACTAAGTTCCTATGGGAGTACCAGAGGTGTTGAAACTAAAAACTTAGATCAACTTGCTAGAGAAGGTGTACGCCTTACTAATTTTAATGTGGAACCGCAATGCACGCCAACTCGCTCCTCATTCATGACGGGGAGGCGAGCGCTTAGATCTGGGACAGATAAGGTTGTTTGGGGAGTGCCTTACGGTATGGTGAACTGGGAGATAACCATTGCAGAGAAGTTTAAGGAACAAGGATATAACACGAGCCTTTACGGGAAATGGCATTTGGGAGACCAAAAAGGGCGCTTTCCAACGGATCAAGGCTTTGATGAATGGTATGGCATTGCAAATACGACGGATGAGTCAGAATATAGCTCTCAACCCGGTTATAAAGCTATATTACCTAAACCTCAAATCCTTTCAGCTAGAGCAGGGCAGGATCCTAAAGGGGTCAAAGAATATAATTTGGACTCACGTAGAACGATTGACAGTGAGCTAGTTGAACATGCCACAGATTTTATAAATCGAAATGTGAAAGAGAATAAGCCATTTTTCTCTGTAATTACTTTTACTCAACCACATTTACCGACGCTACCTCATCCTGATTTTATTGGTAAAACAGGCAAAGGAAATTACTCAGATGTGTTAGCTGAGATAGATTTTCGAGCTGGGCAAGTTATTGGTGCAATAGAAAAAGCAGGAATTAAAGACAATACACTAGTGATTTGGTTTTCTGACAACGGTCCAGAGTGGCATATGCCATACCAAGGCTCTAGCGGACCATGGCGTGGTGCGTACTTTACGGCTCTTGAAGGCTCTCTCCGAACACCATTTATTGCCTCTTGGCCTCACCACATCAAACCGGGCAGAGTGAGTGATGAAATTATCCATGTTGTGGATCTATTTGCCTCACTTTCTCATGTCGGTGGATACAAATTACCAAGCGATAGAACAATAGATAGTATTGATCAGTGGGCCTTTTTAAAGGGAGATAGTGAAAAGTCTAATCGAGATGGTTTTATCGTTAACAATGGCTCTGAAACCTACGCTTATAAGTGGGAAAATTACAAGATGCACTTTATTGATCAAGATATCATGCCGGAGAAAGGGCGCTCATTACAGATCCCTGAAATATACAATTTGATTGATGACCCTAAAGAGGAGTTTGATTTAAGAAATAATGCCACATGGTTATTTCCTATCATGATAGGAAAGAGAGTAAAGTTTGAATCTTCCGTTGCAACAAGCTGCGATACGATTCCTTTCCCTGCTCCATTTGGATATAAGCCCGATTGTAGCAAGGGGAATTTCAATCAATTTCCAGTGGATGGGTTACGCCAGAAGTAGTTTACCCCAATGGCTCTTTCTCGCATACATGAGGTATGTTTTTGGTTCAATATCTCATTAGAGCCATTTAGGGCCATGTTTTTTCTAGTTTCATTTGAACAGTCACATTCGTCGACCATACTTAAAGTTCGTTGTTTCATATGGGGCGAATTATGCAGCCAATACTCTACATTCAAGTCGGTAATGTTCTTTGGGCGGTTTTAAGTGACGGTTCTTGGATCCAAATGTTGCCTAACGAACAATTAGTTCCAGAAGTAGAGGTGGTTGTTCTTAATACTGACATTCTCGATATTGCATTTAATGAAGATACAACAAGTGAGGATGAATCGAGTTCGAATGATCTTTTAATTGCATCTCAAAACGGTATTGAATCCACTTTTAATCAGAGCGTTCGAGATTTTAGTGAGTCTTCTGGCGGGTTAAGTTTTGTTGCCTATATTCGCGCTGTTTTACCTGAGCAACTCGTTTCTAATGGCTATGTTACTAGGCCAGCAGTGCAAGAAAGAGAGAACCCAACTTCTGAGACTCAGGCTCCTGAGCGGTTGAATCCCGATGCTATATTAACGGTGGATATTCTTGATGGCGGCGATGGATACGAAAACCAGTTTGAAGTTCCTAGTGTCACGATTCAAGGTGACGCACTCAAGATAAGCGATGAGTGGCT